>NZ_BAAAVI010000123.1:0-13756 GCF_039534445.1 Streptosporangium fragile
GGTGCGGGCGGCCGCGGGCGGGTGTGATTGGCTGGGCCACCGTGACCGTCGCTGAGGTGCTGGGACTGTTCGGGGCCGGGATGCTCGCCGGCGTGGTCGGCACGGTGGTGAGCCTGGCGTCGATCGTCTCCTACCCGGCGCTGCTGGCGTTCGGCCTGTCCCCGCTGAGCGCGAACGTCACGAACACGGTGGCGCTGACGTTCAACGGGCTGGGCGCGGCGGCCGGGTCGCGGCCGGAGCTCGCGGGGCAGGGCACCAGGGTCCTGCGGCTGGGCGGGGTGACCCTGCTGGGCGGGGCGACGGGGGCGGCGCTGCTGCTGGCGACCCCGTCCCGGACCTTCGAGGCGATCGCGCCCTGGTTGATCGCGGTCGCCTCACTGCTGCTGATCCGCGCGCCGGGGGGGACGGGCGGGCTCGGCGGTGAGGGAGGCTGGGCGGCCCGCGCCGCGATGTTCGCCGTCGCGGTCTACATCGGATACTTCGGCGCGGCGGGCGGCATCCTCATGTTCGCGGTGCTCTCGGCCGTGCTCGACCAGGAGCCGGTCAAGGTCAACGCCGTCAAGAACGTGGTCTCCTCGTGCGCCAACGGGGTGGCCGCGCTCGGCTTCGCCCTGTTCGGGCCGGTCCAGTGGGCGGCGGCGGCGCCGCTGGCGGCGGGGTTCCTGCTGGGTGGCCGGCTCGGGCCGTCGATCGCCCGCCGGCTCCCCGGCCGCGCGCTCCGCCTGGGCACGGCGGTCTGCGGGCTGCTCGTCGCGGCCAAGCTCGGCCTGGACGCGTACGCCTGACGGACGTACACACCTCGCCCGGCCCGGCGCCCCTCCGGTGAACCGCTCCACCGGGGCGATGTGCGAGACTTCGACGCGTGCGAGAGGCGCCGGCCGGCGATGGGCTCTCGCGCCTGCGCCCGGGGTGGTGTCCCGATGCCCGGTGAGCACCGCGCCGGGGCCTTCCCCGGCCGGGTGCCCGGCCGGCCGGGCACGACGACCGCTTGAGGAGAAGGAGGCGCCCGGGTGGGCAGGAAGGCTCCACGTGAGGACGTCACCGAGGACCCCAGGGTCGGCCCGCCCAAGGAGTGGGCGGCGGGCATGCCGGGGGTGGCCCACTCGCTGCTGACGTCCCACGCCCAGATGGGCGTCGGCCGCACGTTCCTGACGCTGGCCCGCGTCAACCAGAAGGACGGCTTCGACTGCCCGGGCTGCGCCTGGCCCGAGGGGGAGCACCGCAGCCCGGCCGAGTTCTGCGAGAACGGCGCGAAGGCGGTGGCCGAGGAGGCCACCACCCGCAGGGTCACCCGTGACTTCTTCGCCCGGCACACCGTGGACGAGCTGGCGGGGCGCACCGACTACTGGCTGGGCCAGCAGGGGCGGCTCACCGAGCCGATGCACAAGCCCGCCGGGTCCGACCACTACGTCCCGGTGAGCTGGGACGAGGCGTTCGCCATCGTCGCCCGGGAGCTGCGTGCCCTCGACAGCCCGGACGAGGCGCTGTTCTACACCTCCGGCCGCACCTCCAACGAGGCGGCGTTCGTCTACCAGCTCCTGGTGCGCCGGTTCGGCACGAACAATCTCCCCGACTGCTCCAACATGTGCCACGAGTCCAGCGGCTCGGCCCTCACCCAGACCCTGGGCATCGGCAAGGGCACGGTCTCGCTGGAGGACCTGCACCGGGCCGACCTCGTCTTCGTGGTCGGCCAGAACCCCGGCACCAACCATCCGCGCATGCTGTCCGCGCTGGAGCGGGCCAAGCGGAACGGGGCGCGGATCGTCGCGGTCAACCCGCTGCCCGAGGCCGGGCTGCTGCGTTTCAAGAACCCGCAGCGGCCGTCCGGGGTGGTGGGACGCGGCACGACGCTGGCCGACCGCTTCCTGCAGATCCGGCTCAACGGCGACCTGGCGCTTTTCCAAGCCCTGTCACGGCTGCTCCTGGAGGCCGAGGACGGGGCCCCCGGCACCGTGATCGACCGGGAGTTCGTCGAGGCCCACACCCACGGCTTCGACGACTGGGAGAAGAACATCCGCGACCTCGACTGGGCCGACGTCGAGGAGGCGACCGGGCTGGACCGTCCGGTCATCGAGGACACGGTGCGGGACGTGCTCGGCGCGCGGTCGGTGATCGTGTGCTGGGCGATGGGGCTCACCCAGCACAGGAACTCCGTCGCCACCATCCGGGAAGTGGTCAACTTCCTGCTCCTGCGCGGGAACGTGGGGCGCCCGGGCGCCGGGGTCTGCCCGGTGCGTGGGCACTCCAACGTCCAGGGCGACCGCACGATGGGCATCTACGAGAAGCCGCCGGCGCGCTTCCTCGACGCGCTCCGCGACGAGTTCGGCTTCGAGCCGCCCCGCCACCACGGCATGGACACCGTGGAGGCGATCAGGGCCCTGCGCTCCGGCGAGGCGAAGGTCTTCCTCGCGATGGGCGGCAACTTCGTGGCCGCGACGCCCGACACGGCGGTGACGGAGGCGGCGATGCGCCGGGCCCGGCTGACCGTGCAGGTGTCGACCAAGCTGAACCGGTCCCACGCCGTCTGCGGGCGGGAGGCGCTCATCCTGCCGACGCTGGGGCGCACCGAACGCGACGGCGACCGTTTCGTCACGGTCGAAGACTCCATGGGCATGGTCCACGCCTCCCGGGGCCGGCTCCGGCCCGCTTCGGCCGGGCTCCTGTCCGAGGTGGCGATCGTCTGCCGGCTGGCCGGGGAGCTTTTCGGTACGGACCCCCACGTGCCCTGGGAGACGTTCGAGACCGACTACGACGCGATCCGTGACCGCATCGCGCGGGTGGTGCCCGGCTTCGCCGACTTCAACGCCCGCGTCCGTGTCCCGGGCGGCTTCGCGCTGCCCAACGCGCCCCGCGACGAGCGGCGGTTCCCGACGGAGACGGGCCGGGCCAACTTCACCGTCAACACCCTGGAGGTGCTGCGCGTCCCGCCGGGGCGGCTCCTGCTGCAGACGGTCCGCAGCCACGACCAGTACAACACCACGATCTACGGTATGGACGACCGCTACCGGGGCGTGCGCGGCGGGCGCCGCGTCGTCTTCGTCCACCCCGACGACCTGGCCGAGCGGGACCTGGCGGACGGCGACATGGTGGATCTGATCAGCGAGTGGCCCGACGGGGAGCGCCGGGCCGAGGGGTTCCGCGTCGTCGCCTACCCGACCGCCCGGGGGTGCTGCGCGGCCTACTTCCCCGAGACCAACGTGCTCGTGCCGCTGGACTCGGTCGCGGAGACCTCCAACACCCCCACGTCCAAGAGCGTGGTGGTCCGGCTCGTGCGGGTCTCCCCGCCGGAGCCCGGCTGAAAATCTACATTGTAAAGGAGCTCGCCGGCGGAACACGGATGGCTCCCGGCGGCGGGCTCAGCAGTCGGAGCCGTGGGCCAGGTTGTAGAGGGGGTTGCCGGGTACGCAGGCGGGCGTTCCCGGGGTGCTCTGGTCGATGGGGTGGGTGAACCACCAGCCCGTGCTGGCGGCCACGGTGACGGCGACGGCGCCGATCACGGCCGCCGTGCGGCCGTGCCGTCCCCCCGCCACGGTGAGGAAGGCCAGGAGCAGCGTGCCGGCGCCGGTCAGCGCCCCGGACGTGATCTCCATGAGGCCGCCCACGTCACCCGGCGGTTCGCCGATCGTGATCGTGTTGGAGAGCACCTCACCCGCGATGTACGTCCACTGGGAGGCGACCAGCAGGATCGCGACGGTCGTGCGGGCCGGGGTGGCGGGCAGGCCGGGCCAGAGGACGAGCAGGGCGGTGATCGCCAGCAGGGCGATCCCCAGCGTCGCGCCGGCCAGCAGGGGGTCCAGCCAGTCCGTGACCGGCATGCGCCCGTCGCGAGCCCGCATGGCCGCGAACCCCAGCCACGCCCCGGCGAACACCAGGCCGAGCGCGAGGGAGTACGCGAGGGTGGCCGGGGGTGGTGCCGTCCGGCCGCCGTCGGTGGCAGCGGGCAGCGGCCGCCGGTCCCGTAGGGGTGGGGAAACCATCGATCCTCCAAAGTGAGGTGAGCGCGCACCGCATTTTTCGGCTGATAGTGTGGTGCGCGCTCACCTCACTTGTCAACGAGCGAAGGGACGGCCCATGGCTCCGCCCGCCCGCCAGCGCATCCTGGCCGCCGCGGACCGCCTGCTCCGCGAGCGCGGCATCGCCCGCCTGACCACCCGGGAGATCGCCCAGGCCGCGGACGCGGCCGAGGGCAGCCTCACCAAGAACTTCGGCGGGAAGCTCGGGCTCCTCACCACCCTCCTGTCACAGGAGCTTCCCGAGCTGCGCGCCTGGCGGGCCGCCGCCACCCCGCCCGGCGACCGCCCCCTGCGGACGGTGCTCGTCGAGATCATCGAACGCGGGATCGACTTCTACGCCGCGTCGCTTCCCCTGGTCGCCGGCGCCGTCGCCGACCGTGACCTGTTCATCCGCTACCAGGAGGTGAACGCCAGGGGCGGTACGGGCCCGCAACTGGCCATCGACGCCGTCGCGGACTATCTGGCCGCCTGCCGGGAAGCCGGGGAACTCGCCCCCGCCGCCGATCCGTACGCGCTGGCGCTCGCCCTGTGCGGGGCCGCGCAGGTCCAGGCGTACACCGAGTACATCGCCGGCGCCGGGGCGCTGCGCGGTACCCGGCGCGAGCGCGCCGAGGCCCTGGCCGAGACGCTGCTCGCGGGTGCTCTGCGTGAAGAGGGCCGGTCGTGATCCCGCACGGAGACCGGCCGTTCCGCGGGCGGAACGTGACCTGGCATACTCGGCGTCATGCCACGCCCGTTCCAGCAGGTCGACGTCTTCACCGCGGTCCCGTACCGGGGCAACCCGGTCGCCGTCGTCCTCGACGGTGAGGGGCTGACCACCGAGGAGATGCAGCGGTTCGCGCGCTGGACGAACCTGTCGGAGACCACCTTCGTGCTGCCGCCGAGCGCGCCGGGCGCGGACTACCGGGCGCGGATCTTCACTCCGGCCGGCGAACTGCCCTTCGCCGGGCACCCCACCCTGGGCACGTGCCACGCCTGGCTGTCGGGCGGTGGCATCCCCGCCCGGTCCGGGGTGATCGTGCAGGAGTGCGGGGCGGGCCTGGTGCCGGTGCGCGGCACCGCGGACGGGCTGGCCTTCGCCGCACCGCCGCTGCTGCGTTCCGGGCCGGTGGAGGAGTCGCTGGTGCGGCACATCGCCGAGGTGCTGGGCATCGGCATTGCTGCGGCGGTCCCCTCGGACTGCGCGTGCCACTCCTCGCGGCGCACGGCTCAAGCAAGCCTGAACGCGCGCCGGCAGGCCGGCCATGAGGCAGTCCTCGTGCCGCTGAGCTGCATCGACGTCGAGCCGGCCGACTGGGTGCGTCGCTACAGCCAGGCCGGGGAGGTCCCTCAGCCAACGGCCACGCCCTTGACATCCCCCGGCGCGGTTCACTGAACCGCTCCGGCTTCCGCGGAGGCGGGGCACACCAGGGGAACAAGGGGTGATCATGAGGGCCGTGGTCGGTGCGCGATCACAGCCATGCTGCGACGAAGAATGCGAAGACCCTTTCGTGTCAGCTCCGACAATGGCCGGCGCAGCCAGCGGAAACCTTGCTATAAACACGAAAAGTGGAGATATGTGACGTTCTGCATTCATTGCCACTTTGATGCACGGGCATAATATAAGGGGCATGCATGACATTTATTGACTATCGGTGCATAGTTACTGTCATGGAGAGAAGTGGATTAAGGGAGTGCCGCGTAATCGAGCTGTGCAGCTCTGAGGTTCCGGCCGCCGACCGGTTCGGGTGGTGGTGCGACCTGACCGCCCGGCGGATGCTTCCCACGGTGATCAGTAGTGACCGGGCCGCCGATTTCCGCGCGTCGGTGACAATGCTGCAACTCGGGCAGATCATGGTGGCGGCGCCGCAGTTCGACGGTATGGAGTCGACGCGCACCACCCGGCTGATCCGGCGCTCGGATCCGGAGCTGTGGATGCTGACACTGGTCTCCGCGGGGGTGATGCAGCTCGAACAGGGTCGCAACCGCGCCCAGTCGGCCATCGGTGACCTGGTGGTCCACGACACCTCCCGGCCGTTCCATAACGAGGTGCTGCACCGGGGCGGCCTCGCCCGCACGATCACGCTGTACCTGCCCCGGCGGGCGCTGCCGTTGCCCGAGCAACTCCTGCGTGACCAGGTGGTACGGCCGGTATCGTCGCGGCGGGGCCCGGGGGCGCTGCTCGGCCGGTTCATGGAAGGGCTCCTGGAACAGGCGGAAACGCTGGGCTCCGCCGAACGCGCCCGGCTGGGCACGGTGGCGATCGACCTGGCGACCGTCTTCCTCGCGGAAATGATCGACGCGGCGCGGATGGTGCCGGCACAGACACGGCGGCAGATCCTCGCGCGGGAGATCAAGGCGTTTGTGCAGCACCACCTGGACCGGGCCGACCTGTCCCCGTCCCTGATCGCCGCGGCACACCACATCTCCGTGCGCTATCTGCATCGTGTCTTCCAGCAGGAGGAGCGGACCGTCGGCGGATACATCCGTGAGCAGCGGCTGGAACGCTGCCGCGCCGATATGGCCGACGGCCGCCTGGCCGGGCGGAGCGTCGCGGAGATCGCAGCGCGGTGGGGGTTTTCAGATGCCACAACGTTCAACCGGGCATTCCGGTCGGCGTACGGGATGCCACCGGGCGAGTACCGAAAACACGTTTCACGGCCCGGTGCTTCCGGATTTCCCGAAAACACCTCACGGCGCTGAGCGTCGGGCCGCGGCACCGGCTCGGATGCCCTCGAGCGTGGCACTCGTCGTAGAAGGCTCGATGGCGACGGCGGAGCCCTTCCACCGGCACGGGTGGAAGGGCTCCGGGTCACGGGATCAGCCCGGGGGGAAATTGCCGTTCTTGGCGACCGGCAGGGCCAGCTGGCTGGCGCCGGTGAGGGTGGCCTGCTCGGCCGGGAGGCCGGCGAGGACGGGGTTGATGTGCCGCAGGGTCAGCGAGACCGTGGGCAGGGCCGGGGTGGCGAGGTCGAACTTCTCCAGGTCGATCCACCGGACGATGTTGAACACTTCACCCGGGATGTTGTCGCCGGCCTTCTGCACCGGGACGCACAGCTGGCGGGCGTAGAGGACCTGCGCGCCGTGCGTGGGGATCATCGGGGTCAGGACGGGGTTGAGCTGGCGCAGGGACAACTGCTGGTTCAGCGGGTTGTTGGGGGTGATGCCGTAGCACTTGAGGTCGATGTGGCGGACGAGCGACAGCACCTCGGCGGGTGGGACCACGTTGTTCTTGACGACCGGCACGCACAGCTGCTGCGGGGTGTTCATGGAGATCTGCGTGCGCGGCAGGCTCTGGAACAGCGGGTTGAGGTGGCTGAGCACAAGGCCCGTGGTCACCGTGACGCCGGAGATCTTGTAGCAGGCCAGGTCGATGTACTTGATGAAGTCGAGCGCGGGCGACGGCGGCATCTGGGTGTTCTTGGCGACCGGGACGCACAGCTGCTCACGCTGGCCGAGGGTGACGGTCTCGATCGGCAGGGTGCTGAGCACAGGGTTGATGTGCCGCAGCGTGAGCGTGGTGGCCGGCGGCTGGTACGGGTTGGTCTTGAAGCATTCGAGGTCGAGGAAGGCGGTCAGATCCTTCGGTGTCGGCAGAGCGAGGGCGGCGGCGGGCGGCACGCAGAGGAATGCCACGGCGAGCACCGTGACAGCGGCGGATGCGAGGCGCCGGAGCATCGATTTTCTGCGCCTGTGAATTCCGGTTACGGCTCGGTCCATTGCGGCTCCAAAATCTGGGCGGGCCTCCTTGTCACCGAGTGTGTGCCGCCGCGGCCGGACTTACAATATCGCCGACCACTTTTGTTATAGCCGGAATTCGGGCCGGCGGGCCGGGGAGTCGTCAGCGGACATAAAAGCGTTTTCATTTCGCTGAAAGCCGGAGTGCGGCGGCTTTGCCGCGGATTTATCGACCTGGCGATACAGGCCATCAGAGGTGCGCGCCGGGATGGCCGGCATGGGAAGAGACTCCCGGTAAAACAGCAGCCGGCCGAGATCCGATGCCCTGACGGGGCCGCTGCAGTCCCGGGGAAATTCTGCGCGGATTTCGCCGGCCCGGGCCGACGCACGGGTTGGAAGCCGCAACGACGATCGGGCGATCTCAGGTTCGGGGTGGCCGGACGCCGCGGGTGTTCGACCGTACCGGGATCGTCGCCGCCCACCGGCTGAGCGCGGTCCGGGACGCCGGCCCGGTGCCGGTCACGGATCAGGGCCGGATCGTCAGGGCGGGCACCTGCGAGGAGCTCATAAGCCGGGACGGCCATTGTGCGCGCCTCGTCGCCGCGCGGAACCTCCGGGGACCGGCGGCCGGTACGCGAGCTGCGGTCCAAGAGCGGACCTAGCGCTGTGCGGGTTCATCCCAAATTTCCTCCAAGCCCGCCACTGAGTCCCCAAGGAAGGATCTTGTCCGGCAAGCCGTCCGACTACCGGAAAGGAGGACCTCCATGGGAACCGCACGGAGCACCCGGCTGCGTGACATCAGCGCCGTCGGCGCGGAGCTGGACGAGAGCCAGCTGAACGGCATCAGCGGCGGAACACTGACGATCCAGAGCATCACCTACTGCGGCGACGCACGGGGCAGAGGCGACGACTACGTGTGCTAGAGAAAGGAACCATCACGACGATGCGTACGCGACTGACCGACATCAGCGCCGTGGGCATGGAGCTGAGCGAGGACCAGCTCCTCGGCATCAGCGGCGGAATGTACGCCGCCGACGACCGTAGCGGCTGCTACATCGACAACATGTGCAAGTACGACGACATCTCCCTCTGACAACCCAGGGGGGCGCCCGTCGGGCGCCCCCCGCCTTTCCGATCATGATGAGAGGCATCCTGTTGCCCAGCCCTCATGTTCTCGTCCTCACCGGTGAGGACGATGTGCACGCCGAACGCGTCGGTGGGCATCTCGCCGGGCGCGGGGCTCGCGTCACCGTCTTCGACCCGCAGGACTTCCCCGTCTCCGCGCGGCTGGACCTGGTCTACCTGGCGAACGAGCCGGTGCGCAGGGTCCTGCGCTGCGCGGACGGGACCGTGGATCTCGATGCGGTCACCGCCCTGTGGTGGCGGCGTCCCATGCCGCCCGCACCGTACCCGGAGCTCACCGACCCGGCGGTGGCGGCGTACACGGCCAAGGAATGCGAAAGCCTGGTCACCGACCTGTGGGAGAACCTGCCCTGCCGCCAGCTGCCGGCCCGCGAGTCGGTCTTCCGCCGCGCCGGCCGCAAGGCCTCCCAGCTCGCTCTCGCGGCCGAGCTCGGCTTCTCCATCCCGGAGACGGCGATCACCACGGATCCGGAGTCGTTCCTGGACTTCCGCGACCGGCACGACGGCCGGATCGTCACCAAGCCGCTCTACATCCCCTGGATCGACGACGTGGGCGGCCACCTGCACGTCAACCGGCTGTGCGAGCCGGTGTCCACCCGTGACGTGGCCTACGCCGACGGGCTGCGGTTCTGCCCGGTCATCGTGCAGGAGCGCATACCCAAGCGGCTCGAACTGCGCGTCACCATCGTCGGGGACCGGGTCTTCACCGCCGAGATCCACTCCCAGACGGCGAACCGCTCCAGCCTCGACTGGCGACGGTACGACACCCGGGTGACGCCGTACCGCGTACACCGGCTGCCCGACGAGATCGCCGAGCGGTGCCTGGCGCTGACGCGCCGCCTCGGCCTGGCCTACGGGGCGATCGACCTGATCCTCACCCCGGACGGTCGCCACGTCTTCCTGGAGATCAACCCCAACGCCCAATGGCTGTGGATCGAGGACCTCACCGGTCTCCCGATCAGCGCGGCCATCTGCGACTTCCTGCTCGAAGGACCCTGACTGTGCCCCTGTTGCCCGACGTCCTGGCCTGCCTACGCGAGATCACCGAACTCGAACCCGCCCAGGCCAAGAAGATCACGAACGAGCTCCGCCGGAAATATCCGGGTATCCCCATGCGCCTGGTCTGGCAGCGCGACTCACCCGGCGGTCCCTGCCACTACGACATGCTGATCACTCTCTACGGCGGCGTCGTCTCCCTGGCCTTTGCCCCGGACCGGGCGCTGCCCTGGCCGCTGCGTGGCGCCCAGCACGCCGGCGAGCAGACCGTGCTGCGGGTCAACGGCCGGGACATCACCATGGAGCAGGCCGTGGCCGTGCTGGATGTGCTGTGGAGCGACGCCTCCCTGGCGATGCGCCTGGTCAACGCCTCCCTGGTGGAGGAGGAACTGGACCGTCACCCCGTCGAGCTGCCGGCCCCCGAGCTCCAGGAGGCGCTCGATGCCTTCCGCCGGGCACGCGGCCTGCTCACCGTGCAAGCCACCCGGGACTGGATGGCCGAGCGCGGACTCGACCACGCCCATCTCGAACAGATCGTCTCCCGGGAGGCCGCGGTCGCGCGACTGCGGCAGCGCGTGGCCACGGACGCGGCGGCGGAGTTCGCCGCCGACCCGGCCGGATACGACGTGCTCTGCGTCCTCCGGCTGCGATACCCGGACCCGGTGACGGCGAGCGCGGCCGCGACGCGCCTTCAGGAGGCGGATCCCCTCGGCCAGTCCACGCGCGAGACCCTCGACCACGGCGCCACCGTCGGCGTCGACCGCCTCCACCGCCGGGACCTGGGCACTCTCGGCGCGGACGCTCGCGTCGGGTGCGTACTCGGGCCCGTCGGCAGCACGGTCTTCCGGGTCCTCGAGGTACGGCCCGCCGTCCTGGACACCGCCACCCGGCAGGCCATCGAGAAACGGCTCTTCGAGCGATGGCTCGCCGACCGGCGGCGTACGGCCGGCATCGAATGGCGCTGGGGCACCGCACCACGGACCACCGCACTGACCGAAACGCTACGGGAGCCGGCATCCGTCTGATCAGCTCTGCCCGGACTCCTCAGCTCTGCTCGGACACGGCCTTGCTCACGGCGTTGGGGCCGTCGTACTCCCTGTCCGGGATCTTCTCCAGCGCGTCGAGGATCTCCTTGCCCGCTCCCTGGCCGCGGGCTGCGTTCAGCAGGTCCTCGCGGCCGGCCGGGTAGTCGACACCCGACAGGTGCTTCTGCAGTTCGATGGGATTCGGTGCTTTCGCCATGGTTGTTGCCTCCCGGCGCTCGCGTACCCGGCCTCACGTACCGGGTAACCGGGGGCCGCGCCAGGATCGTGTCAAGAAGGAGCGCGCCCGCGGGTCGCGGGCGGCTCCGTCCAGCGTCCGCCGGACCGCCTCCACGGCCGGTGGCAGCGCGCGGCGGCGCTCCAGCGGCCGGGGGAGCCGGGGCGGGGCGTCCCGCAGGCCGGCCCGGTCTGCCGGACCGCCGCGTGCGGCGGCGAGGGCGGTGCGCGCCACGACCGGCCACGGGCGGCGCAGGACCGCGGTGAGCACCCGGTTGCGGGCGGCGAGGGCCTGCCGGGCGCGGGGGTCGCGGGCGGGGGAGGGGTGGTGGTGGGCCACGACGTCCTCGACGTAGGCGAGCCCCCAGCCGGCCGCGGCCAGGTCCAGGGCGAGTCGTTCCTCCTCCCCGAAGAAGAAGACCACGTCGTCGAAGCCCCCGGCGGCCAGGTACGCCTCCCGGCGGACCACCGCACCGCAGGCCAGGAAGCCCAGCACGCTCGGGCCCGGCAGGTCCGGCTCGACGCCCAGCGGGGACGCGGCCATCTGCCGGCAGATCGGATCCGGGCGTTCCTCGGGGCCCACCAGGACGTGCCCGGCCAGCAGGCCCAGGCGCGGGTGGGCGTCGAGCACGTCCGCGGCGCGTTCCAGCGCCCCGGGCGCCCACCAGGAGTCGTCGTCGGCGAAGGCGACGTAGGGGGTGGCGGCGAGCCGCACCCCCGTGTTCCGGGCCGGCGCGCCGAGGTTGCGCCCCAGTTCGACGATCTCGACCTGCGGGAACCGCCGGCGCACGGCGTCCAGGGTGCCGTCCGCGGAGCCGTTGTCGACGAGGATGACGGGGCCTTCGTGGCGGGGCAGAGATCTCTCCAGATCGTCCCCGCGGTCGCGGGTGGCCACCACCACCGTCACGCGTGTCGTCGCACCGCCCGCCATCCCGCGGTCCCCCGAACCCGTAGTGGAGCCGACCCGTTGCAGAGCGCTGCCTACCCGTCACTCACGGTGGGAAACCTTGGTGCCGGCCACCCGTTCCTGCGACGGCCGCCGAGGCCGCGGCGCACCCGGCGGTGCCGGGCGCGCCCCCGGTCGTTCTCGCCGCCGGGGCGCCGGTGGTGCCGCCCTCATGGCATGGCTGCTCCCGCTGCGGTGGCGTTCGCCGTACCACCCGGACGCGCCCGGCCGACCGGGGCTGGTGTGAGCTGCGAATACCCGGGAATCGTGGTGATTGTGTCATCGGGGGATGCGAGGTGAGTGCCATGAGCTCCGAAGTGCCGGTGATCACCAGACTGTCGGACCTGGCGGCGCTGCTGAGCAGGCGCAGCGGGCTGTTCATCCGGTGGTCTCCGGAGCTGGACCGGGACGTCGTCCACGGCGGCAGCCGGGACGCGCTCACCGGCGCGCCGCTGCCCGGCCTGTCCGCCAACCCGCTCGACGTCGAGAGCTGGTGGGACGGCAGATCGATCCGGCTGTGGGCCGCGCGGCGGCTGTACGACTACTCCCATATCCGCGACCACCGCGGACCGGGGGTCAGGGCGTGGGTGCTCGCCGGGACCGAGGTGGGGCGGGGCCCGGACAACGAGCCCCTCATCGAATGCCATGAAGTGCTCGGAACCGTCGACGACGCCGTCATGAGGGAGGTGGAGGACCTGGTCGCCGCCCAGCGCTCGTCGATGTGGGGGCCGCTCGACCGCGAGCAGGGGGCGAGCTGAGGGGCCGCGGCCCGGCCGCGGGGCCGGGATCGCCCGTGGAGCATGCCGGTGTGGTGTCCCTGACCGGATTCCGTCCGGGCTGTCCCTCAGACCGGCACGATCTCCGCCCCGACCAGGTGACCGTCCTCGATCCGCAGCACGCCGATCGTGCCGTGGGGCTGGCGGCGGCGGTCGGTGGGCGAGCCCGGGTTGAAGATGCGCAGGCCGTTCTCGCTGTGGTCCAGCGGGATGTGCGAGTGCCCGAACACCACGAGGTCCGCGGCCGGGAACCGGCGCCGCATCCGGGCCGCCCGTCCCGCGGCCGGGCCGCTGTCGTGGATCATCGCCACGCGTAGCCCGTCGAGGTCCAGTTCGAGCGTTTCGGGGGCCGTCACGTCCGGCCCGTCGTTGTTGCCCTTGACCGCGTGGACCGGGGCGTAGGCGGCCAGCTCGTCGAGCACCCCGGCGGTGCAGACGTCGCCCGCGTGCAGGATCAGGTCCGCGCCGCGCAGGTGCTCGGCCACCCGTGGCGGGCACCCCTTCCACCGGCGTGGGGCGTGCGTGTCGGACAGCACGACCACCTTCATCTCTCCATCGTCCCACCCCGGCCGGGGCGAGCGCTCCCGGGCGCCGGGGGAGAGGATCCGTCCCGAGCCGGGGGGAAGCGCCGTTTTGACGCGTCCCCCGTGCGCGACTTTGACCGTGAGTGATGGCGAGGTCGTCGTCCCGGCCGCGGACGCTTGGCCGCCCGGGGCCGTCCGTCAACGCGCTGACACGAATCACCATGGGGCGGACCATGGGAAACGGCCCGGTTCCGAGGATCTTGACAGAGCCGCCGGTTGCTTGCAAGATGACGGTTCAGCCTCGCTAATGCGGATTACCGCCAGATTGGGACGCTACAGACCGTGACCGCTCCCGGCCGCCGCCTCACCCAGCAGGACATCGCCCGCATGGCGGGTGTGAGCCAGACGACGGTGTCGCTGGTGCTGAACAACCGTGCCGTCA
>NZ_BAAAVI010000124.1:0-13504 GCF_039534445.1 Streptosporangium fragile
GCTCCCTCCCGCCGCCCGGCCGCCCGCCCGCCCGGCCGCCCGGCCGCCACGCGCGCCGGGCGGCCGGGCGTCACGCCGGTGGGCGGGCGGCCCCGGCGGGGACGACCGTGCCGTGCGCGTGGTGTCCGGGCTCGCCGTGATGTCGTAAGAATTTCGCGGTGCGGGCGTTACCTGGCGCCCTATACCGTATTGGGGGGTACGTCCATTGAGGAGGTGTCCCCGGCACCGGTACTTCGCCCACCCCCGGAAGGGGCGTGGTCTCCGTCGTAAGGATCACGTAAGGCCGCGCCGGGAGCCGGTCCCGGCGGCCGACCTTATTCTGGAATTGCTGGAAGAAACCGACTGTCCGGGGGAGAGCATGGCGATCTCAGACGGGGTGCGAAACCCTCAGGACGCGACCGGGAAACCGCCCGTGACCGGTGACGCCGACGCGAAGGGGGAGACGGCCGCGCGGTCCGGCATCCACGGCTGGCTCGACGGTGTCAGGTCCACCCGCACCGGCCGCCTCACCCTGAAGATCGTCATCGGTGTCATCGGCACCGTGCTGGTCGTCGGCGGCCTGATCATGGTGCCCTTCCCCGGCCCCGGCTGGCTGGTCGTCTTCGCGGGCCTGGCCGTCCTGGCCACCGAGTTCCACTGGGCCCACCGCCTGCTGGAGTTCGGCAAGCGCACCCTGTCGGCCTGGACGGCCTGGCTCTCCCGCCGGGGCTGGACCGTCAAGATCCTGGTCGTCCTCGTCGCCGCCGCCACGGCCACCGCCATCGTCTACTACGGCCTCAAACTCAGCTTCGACCTCGACCTGATCGCCGAGGCGCAGAAGCTCCTCGTCCGTTAGCGGCCCTCCGCGGACGCCGGCCCGGGAGTTTTACCCGGGGCCGCCCGGCTCGTGATCTCCTCCATGCGTGATTCTCCGTAGTGTCTCCCTGCCCGGTCCGCAACGGCGGGCCGGTGCGGACGACGCGGGTCTCCCCGCGCCGCGGTCCGCCGGGGCGCGCGGGACGGGAACGGCTGCCGAGGGCGTTCCCGTCCCGCGCACCCCGGTCCCGTGTCCCGGCCTCCTCGCCCCCTCACTTCCCGATGGGGCGGACAGTGATTTCTTGTCACGGATGTAAGTGAGGCCCCCCGGGAACCTGGGGAAAATGTGCGTCCCGGCCAGAAGAAGGATTCCTGACATCGGAGTAACGTCCGAGGTCAGGAGGATCCCCGTGAGCCTTTCCCGTGCTGTCGAACAACCGCAGGCGGACGTTCCCCGCGAGTTCGCCGACGCCCTCCGGCCGTACCTGGACGACCTGGCCGAGGAGATGATCGCTGAGATCCGGGCCAGCATCCCGGAGTACTCGCGGCAGAGCGGCGCCTACACCCGCATCGTCCGGCACGCCGTGGAGGAGGCGCTGGCGGGGTTCGTGAACCGGGTCGGCGACCGCGGGGCCAGCAGGTCACGGCTGCTGGAGGTCTACCGGGCCGTGGGCGGCGGGGAGGCCGCCGAGGGGCGCCCCCTCGACTCGCTCCAGTCCGCGCTGCGGATCTGCGCCAGGGTGGCCTGGCGCAGACTGGCCGAGGAGTCCGAGCGGCTCAACCTGTCCCGGCAGCGCATGTGCGACATCGGCGAGGCGATCCTGGTCTACCTCGACGAGATCGCCGCGGCGGCGGCCGACGGCTACGCCGAAGCGCAGGTCCGGGTCGCGGGTGAGCTCGAACTCCGCCGCCGCAGGCTCCTCGACCTGCTCGTCGCCGACCCGCCGGCCGCCTTGCGCGCCGTCACCGACCTGGCCAGGTCGGTGCGCTGGACCACACCGCGCACCGTGGCGTGCGTCGCCCTGACCGCACGGGCCCCGGGCGACCTGCCCAGGCCGGGGCTCCCGCCCGACGTGCTCGTCGACCTCGACCGCTCCGACCCCTGCATGGTCGTGCCGGATCCGGACGGCCCCGGGCGCCAGGGCCTGCTCGACGCCCTGGCCGCGGACTGGACCGTGGCGATCGGCCCGGCGGTGCCCCTGGGCGAGGCCGGGCTCTCGCTCAGGCTCGCCAGGAACGCCCTGGCCCTGGTCCGCCGCGGTGTCATCGACGGCCGCCGCGTCGTCAGAGTCCCGGACCACCTCGCCACCTTGATGATCTTTCAGGACGAGGCGCTGATCCAGATCATGGCCCGGACCCGGCTCGCCCCCCTGCTCACCCTGCGCCCCGCCCAGCGCGACCGGCTGGCCGAGACCCTCCTGGCGTGGCTGCAGAGCGGCAACGCCACCGAGGTCGCGGCCAGGCTGCACATCCACCCGCAGACCGTCCGCTACCGGCTCCGCCAGGCCACCGAGCTCTTCGCCGACCAGCTCGGCAACCCCGGCGACCGCTTCGAGCTCGAAGTCGTCCTCCGCGCCCGCGCCGCCGGCCTGTACGCCGTACGGGACTGACGCGGCTCCGCGCCCGCGGTGCTCTCCCCGACCGATCTTCAAAGCTTTCACTCGCGGCGGGCGGCCGTTCCGCCGCATGCCACCGATGCGCCATGTGGGACCACCACGGTGCTACGCGACACCGCGAGTACCTGGAGCACCACATGGAAGACCCCTCCCGGCCCCCCGTCGGACGCCGCGCCCTGCTGCGGGCGGCGCTGGCCGCCCCCGCCGTGGCCGCCGCCTCGACGACCGCCGTCGCGCTGGACGCGACCCCGGCGAGCGCCGCCACCGCCACCGGCGGCTCCCGCCGTTTCGACGAGGAGGACCCCCGTTTCACGATCGGCGTGCTGCCGGACACGCAGTACCTCTTCGACGAGGACAGCTCCGACCCCACCCCGCTGCGGGCGACCTTCCGCTACCTCACCGAGCAGCGCGGGAGCAGGAACGTCGCCTTCATGACCCATCTCGGCGACGTGACCGAGCATGGTAGCGAGCACGAGATCGAGCTCGCGGGCGACGCGTTCCGCGTGATCGACGGCAAGGTGCCCTACAGCGTGCTCGCGGGCAACCACGACGTCCGGTCGTCCACCGACGACCAGCGGGGCGACAGCGCGTACCTCCGGACCTTCGGCCCGGCCCGCTTCGCGAAGATGCCGACCTTCCGCGGCGCCTCCCCGGACGGGTACAACAGCTACCACGTGCTGCGGGCCGGGGGCCGGGAGTGGCTGGTGCTCGCGCTCGACTGGCGGATCTCCGACAGGGGCCTGCAGTGGGCGCAGGGCGTCATCGACGCCAACGCGAAGCTGCCGGTCATCCTCACCACGCATGACCTCGCCTGGTCCGGCGACGACGGCGTGGCGTACCTGTCGGCTTTCGGCCAGCGCCTGTGGGACCGCCTGATCCGGCGCAACGACCAGATCTTCCTCACCCTCAACGGTCACTACTGGCCATCTGGCCGCACGATCCTGAAGAACGACGCGGGTCACGACGTGCACGTCCACATCGCGAACTACCAGGACCGCTACTACGGCGGGGCCGGGATGGTCCGGCTCTACGCGTTCGACCTCGTCCGCAAGGTGATCGACGTCGAGACGCTGTCGCCGTGGCTCCTGGACGGCGACGCGGACGACCGGACGCCGCTCGCGGCCGAGAACCTCGAACTGACCGGTCCGGCCGACCGCTTCAGCATGGAGATCGACTTCGACGAGCGGTTCGCCGGGTTCGCCCCCCGCGTGCTGCCCGCGCCGCGCCCGGCGAGCGCGGTGATGCCGAGGGGGACGGTGGCGTACTGGCGTTTCGACGCCGACGGCCTGCAGGGGGCGGGCGCGGACGGCGGCGTCGTCCCGGCCGGCACCGTCGCGCGGGACCTGACCGGTGGCGGCAACGACCTGACCGTGGAGCTGCTGCACGCCAGCGCGGCCGAGGTGCTGAGGTGGTCGGCCGAGCACCACGAGGGGCAGCCGGCCCACGCGAGCCTCCGCTTCGACGGCGGCAAGAACCCCGACCGCGGCGCCGTCCTGCGGACGGGGCCCGCCGCGCCGCTCAACAGCATGAAATTCGAGTCGGGTTACACGATCGAGGCGTTCATCAAGCTCCCCGAGCCCTTCCAGGGCGACCACGCCTGGATGGGCATCCTGAGCTGGGAGGGGCGCAGCGGTGACGCGGGCAAGACGAGCGGCTGGTCCCAGGACGAGCCGACCTGCAGCCTGAACCTCTCCCCGGAGCGGTTCCTGCAGTACGTCGTCTATCCCACCGACCGCGACGCGGACCCCACGTCGTGGAGCCACGCGCTGCCCGTCGGGCGGTGGACGCACGTGGCCGTCGTCAACGACGGGCGCCGCACGGTCGTCTACGTCGACGGGTCGAAGATCGCCCGCAACCCGACGCAGCCGTCGAAGGGCATCTCGACGCTCGGCAGGCCGTTCGCGATCGGCGGCACCCAGTTCGCGCTGAAGTACGGGCAGGGGTACTACGGCTGGATCGGCGACGTGCGCATCGTCGCCCGCGCGCTGAAGCCCCGCGAGTTCCTGACCCCGTTCGAGTCCTGACCCGTCCGCACGGGGTTGCGGTCCCGGCCGGGTTCCGGCCCGTTCGCGTCGGACCCCGACCCCGTTCGGGCCCGGCCCCTTCGGGCGCCGTGAGCGCCGTCGGCGCTACGGGCGTTCCCGGCTCGTGATCAGCTCGGCCACCCCGTCCAGGATGCGCTCCAGGCCGAAGGCGAGGGCGTGGGCGGGGTCGGAGATCGCCTGGTACGCCTGGCCCGCCGCCTGGCCCACGCGTGAGGCGACGGGGAAGCGGGTCGCGTCCATGACCTTGTCGAGCAGCGGGGCGTTGGACAGCCACCACTCGGCGTCGGTCATCCCGGTGTCGCGCTGGACCTGCGCCTGGTCGGCCTTGGTCCTCGCGGTGCTCTCGACGTGGCTCAGGACCAGGGTCAGGACGGAGTCCATCTCGACGTCGGACAGGCCGATGCCGTCCAGCGGGCGCAGCTCCGCCTCGTACTTGAGCGTGGCGTTCGGCCCCAACGTGGAGCGGGGGCTGACGATCTGCAGCATCCAGGGGTTGCGCTGGTAGAGGTCCCAGTTGCGGGCGGCGACGAACGCGAGCGCGCCCCGCCATCCGCCGGGCTGCCGGGTGGGGGCGTCCACGTCGGGGTAGAGCTCCCCGTACGCGGTGTCGACCATGAGGTCGATCAGCTCGGCCTTGCCCGGGACGTGGGTGTACAGGGACATGGTCCCGACCTCCAGCCGCTCGGCGACCTGGCGCATGGAGACGGCGTCGATCCCCTCGGCGTTGGCCAGTTCGATGGCCGCCAGCACGATCGAGCGCACCGTCAGCCCGGATCGCCCCGGTCTGCTGTGTGACCCCCAGAGCAGGGCCAGGCTGCGTGCCGGATCGGCCTCCGACGTTTTCTTTCCACCCACGGGAACAGTCTCCACTTTCTCGGCGTCGGGACCACCGTAACGGAGCCGTACGACGTACGGTATAGCATACGATGGATCTGGGCGCCGGGGCCGGAGGGATTCGGGCTCCGGCCGGTGGGGTGGCGGAACGAGGCGAGCGGGGGACGGGGGAGCGGATGATCATGATCGGGGCCGGGCTGCTGCTCGGCCGGCGTTGGGCGGGCACCCCGTCGGTCGCCCGGCCCGCCTCCGGCGCGACGGCCGGCGAGGAGAAGATCCCCGCCCGCCCCGGCCCGGGTGGGGAGCGGGCTCAACCGGACGGCGCGGGTGTCCCCGGCGACACCCGGAGGGCTGATCGTCGGTGACGCGCGGCCCGCCACCGCGGTCGCCCGCCGGTGGGGGCGTGGTCGATCTCCCGAAGGAGACGCCGGCCGGTGATATCCGACCGCTTCTCGTCCGTGAAACGTATGGCGGAGGTTTCCCCTTTTCCGGCCCGGGAGACTTTGTCGCGCTAAATACGGTGGCCCGTAAAGCGCGGTAAGGGCGGCTGAAATCGGTGACCGTTGAATCGTCGTTCTTTCCGCGCCGGTAGCGCCATCGGTCCCGGTGGCTCCGCCGGGCCCGGTCGCACCATCGGGGCCGGCGGGAGCGGTGCGGGCGCGACCCGGCCGGGGAAAGGAGAGGCCCCGCCGCCGGTTCTCGCGGCTCTCCCGCCACGCGGAGAAGTTCACCGGAGAATCACAGAAACATCGCCTGGAATCTTGGATTTACACCTCTTCCAACCGATTCGTTCTAGATCAGGATCTTGCCGGATTTCCGGCCTAGGATGCCGCCGTGCCTGTGACTCCTGGGATTTACCGGTTGCTCGCCTGTTCCGTCATCGCGATCGCGGCGGTGGTGTCGGTCCCGCCGGCCGCGCACGCCGCCGACCCCGTCGACATCGCGCTCCCCGGCACCCGGGTCACCGTCCGGGAGAACTCCACCGACCCGCTCCGGGTGACCTCCTACGGGTTCGGCAAGGCCGCCTACCTCCGCAAGGGTGCCGGATTCACCCGGCAGACCGCCTACCAGGAGATCACGGTCGCGCCCAGGGGAGGCAAGGCCCTGGCGGTCCCCACCTCCTACAACGGCGGCTACGACTCGGTCGTCCTGCTCGACCTGGCGACCTCCAAGGGCACCAGGATCCGCACGGTCCGCAAGCCGCTCGTCGCGCACTACGTCCACTGGAGCCGCAACGGGACCAAGGCGGTGCTGACCGTCGAGAGGAAGAGCGGCGACGCCTGGGCGACCTCCGGCTTCGTGGTCGTCGACACCGTCGCGAAGACCGCAAAGACGGTGACCGTGGCCAACGTCGATCGGGCCGCGCGGTTCCGATGGAGTTCCGACGGCTCCGAGCTGGTGGCCGAGTATCGCGGCGGCGCCCGCTTCTACGGGCCGGACGGCGAGGTCCGCCGCACGCTGGCCAAGACCGGCCGGCCCGCCGGCGGGGAGGACGCCTTCACCCCCTCCGGCCGGGGGCTGATGACCTGGTGCCCGTCCACCTACACAGAGCACGTCTGCGTGTGGGACCGCACCTCCGGCAAGCTCGCCGCCAAGGTGCCCGGCATCAAGCCGAAGGCCCTATGGGGCTGGTGGGACGAGAAGCACTTCATCGCCGTCGTCCCGGTGGGAGACATCTACCGCGTGGTCCTGTCCGATCTCAAGGGCACCTCCACCCGGGTGCTGGCCGCCCTGTCCGCCGACGACTGGAAGAACAGGGTCTACCTCAGCTACACCCGGCGGTGACGGGCCACCCCGCGGGCGGACGCGTCCGGCCCCGGGGTCCGGCGCGGTGCGTCGGGCGTGGCGGGCGCGTCCGGCGCCGGGCGTACGGCATGGCGCGGCGGGCGGGATGCGGCGGGCGTGGTGGTCGGCGCGTGAGCGGGCGGAGCGAGTGAGCGGGCGCGACCGTCACGGGGGTGGGCGGTCGTGCCCGTCGTCACAGGTACAGGCCGGTGCCGTTGTCGGTCTGCTGGGTGGCGATGGCGTGCAGGTCACGCTCCCGCATGACCAGGTAGATCTGGCCGTGGACCTCGACCTCGTACTGGTCCTCGGGGTTGAACAGGACCTTGTCGCCGACCTTGACCGTGCGGGCGTTCTGGCCCGCGCCGCAGACCTCGCCCCAGACGAGACGGTTGGCCATCTTCACCGTCGCCGGGATGACGATGCCGGCGGTGCTGCGCCGCTCCTCGGCCTGCTGCTCGATCTTGACCATGACGCGGTCGTGGAGCATCTGGATCTCGAACTTAGGGTCACCCACAGCTAGCAGTTTATGGGAACGGCGGAAGAACGCCGGTTGGTCCCCGGACTCGGGGCGACATCGTCGCCGTCGTCCGTCAGTCGCGACGACCCGGCGTCTCCCGCGTGTCAGTGTGTCCGGGCGCGGGCCCGCGCGGGGCGACGGGCTTCGGGGACGATCAGCGGGGTGCCGCTCTGCGGGTCCTCGATGACCTCGCAGCGCAGGTCGAAGACCTTCTCCACCAGCTCGGCCGTCACGATCGAGGTCGGGTCGCCCTCGGCGACGATCCGGCCGTCGCGCATCACGATCAGGTGGGTGGCGTAGCGGCAGGCCTGGTTCAGATCGTGCAGCACCGCCACCAGGGTGCGGCCCTGCTCGTGCAGGTCGGCGCAGAGGTCGAGCACCTCGATCTGGTGGGCGATGTCGAGGAAGGTCGTCGGCTCGTCCAGCAGCAGGATCGGCGTCTCCTGGGCCAACGCCATGGCCAGCCAGACACGCTGGCGCTGGCCGCCGGAGAGCTCGTCCACGCAGCGGTCCGCCAGGTCCGTCACGTCGGTCGCCTCCATGGCGGCGGCCACCGCGGCCTCGTCCTCCCGGGACCACTGGCGCATCATCCGCTGGTGCGGGTAACGGCCCCGGCCGACCAGGTCGGCGACCGTGATGCCGTCGGGCACGATCGAGCTCTGCGGGAGCAGGCCCAGCCTGCGCGCCACCTCCTTGGAGGGCAGGGAGGTGATCACGCTCCCGTCCAGGTGGACCGCCCCGGCGCGGGGCTTGAGCATGCGGGCCAGGGCCCGCAGCGTCGTGGACTTGCCGCACGCGTTGGGCCCGATGATCACGGTGAACGACCCGTCGGGGATGACGACATCCAGGTCGGTGGCCACCACGCGCTTGTCGTAGGAGAGCGTCAGGCCGCTTCCGTACAGTCTCAACGTCGTTCCCTCCGGAGCAGAAACACCAGGTACGTACCACCGATCGCGGCGGTCATGATCCCGACCGGGAGCTGGACGGGGGCGAGGAGGCGCTGGGCCACCAGGTCCGCGCCGACCAGCAGCACCGCGCCGGTCAGCGCGGACGAGGTGAGCGTGATGCCGGCGGAGCGGGTCAGCCTGCGCGCCAGCTGCGGCGCGGCCATCGCCACGAAGATCACGGGCCCGGCGGCGGCGGTGGCGACGCCGCACAGCAGGACGCCCGCGGCGATGGCCGCCGCCCGCACCGGCTCGACGCGGACGCCCATGGCCTTGGCCGCGTCGTCCCCCATCTCCAGCATGCGCAGCGGGCGCGACAGCCACGCGCACAGGGGCAGCAGCACGGCCAGCGCGGCGGCCACCGGGAGCGCGTGGTCCCAGCCGCGCCCGCCGAGGCTGCCGGTGATCCAGGATCCGGCGGTGGCGGCGTCGTTGATGTTGGCGCGGGTGAGCATGTACCAGTCGAAGGAGACCAGCAGCGCGTTGACGCCGATGCCGACGAGGATCAGCCGGTAGCTCTGCACCCCGCGCCGGAAGGCGAGCGCGTACACCAGCAGCGCGCAGGCGACGCACCCGGCCAGCGAGGCCCCGGCGATCTGCCAGGCGGTGCCGCCCAGGATCACCGCGGCGATGCCTCCGGTGGCGGCCCCCGAGGTGAAGCCGATGAAGTCGGGGCTGCCGAGCGGGTTGCGGGTCAGGCTCTGGAAGATCGCCCCGCTCAGCCCGAACGCGGCACCGACCAGCAGGCCGGTCACCACCCGGGGCGCCCGCAGCCGGCCCACGATCAGTTCGGCGGCCGGTGGCCCGTCACCGAGCAGCGCGGCTACGATGTCGGGAACGGGGACGGTGAACTCGCCGGTGGACAGCGCGACGAGGCTGACGGCGACGCCCAGGACGGTGATGGCGCTCCCGACGGCGAGGCCGCGCGGAGAGAGCCGGAGCGACCAGGCGCGCAGGCGGAGAACGGTCATGGTGCGGCGGGCCTCCGCTGCGGTACGGACGGGGGCGGGGCGATCATAGGGCGGCGAGCCTCCGGCGGCGGGCGAGCAGGATGAAGACCGGGGCGCCGATCACGGAGCACATGATGCCGACCTGCACCTCGCCCGGGGCGGCGACCACCCGGCCGACGATGTCGGAGACGAGCAGCACCGCGGGGGCGAGCACGACGGTGTAGGGCAGCACCCAGCGCTGGTCGGGGCCGGTGAGGACACGCACCGCGTGCGGCACGGCCAGGCCCACGAACCACAGGGGGCCCGCCGCGGCGGTGGCGGCCCCGCACAGCAGGGTGACGGCGACCGCGGTCAGCGCACGCGTGCGCGCCACGCCGACACCGAGCGCGCGCCCCGCCTCGTCGCCGAGGGCGAGGGTGTTGAGCGGCCTGGCCAGCAGCAGCCCGAGCACGAGCCCCGCCAGCAGGAACGGGGCGAGCCGCAGCGCGACGTCGGAGGTGATCCCGGCCAGCGAGCCGGTGAGCCAGAACCGCATCCGGTCGAAGGTCGTGCTGTCGATCCGCAGGATCGCCGAGGAGGCGGCCTGGAACACCATGCTCAGCGCGACTCCGGCGAGCGCGAGCCGGACCGGGCCTCCACCGGAGCGCCCCGCGGACCCGAGCGCGTAGGCCAGCGTGGCCGCGACGGCCGCTCCCGCGAAGGCGAACCAGACGTACAGCGAGGGGTCGGTCAGGCCGAACAGCCCGAGGGCGATCGTCACGCCGAACGCCGCGCCGTGGTTGACCCCGAGCAGGCCCGGATCGGCGAGCGGGTTGCGGGTGAGGCTCTGCATCAGCGCGCCCGCCAGGCCGAGCGCGGCACCCACGCCGACGCCGATGAGCGTCCGCGGCACGCGCAGGTCGCGGACGACCGTGTGGTCGGCCGACCCGTCGGGCGCCAGCAGCGCGTCCAGCACCGTGGACAGCGGGACCGAGCGCGATCCGACCGCGACGCTGACCACCGCCAGGACCGCCAGGACCGCCAGGCTGACGACCAGCCCGGCCGCCAGCGCCGCCGGGCGCCCCGTCCGCCGCGGGCGCGTCCCGTCCGGTCTCCCGGTCTTCTCTGACGCGGCCGTGGCCACACCGGCCGTGCTCACCCGGCCCCCTCTCCCGCTCTTGATTAGGTAAGGCTAATCTAACGCAATACCCATTTAGGGGAGCCTATCCTCTGGCGCGGTGAATGTCCTTACCTGCCCGGCTCTACCAGGCGGGTCCGGGGCAGCTGTGAACGGACGGGCGGGCCGGGATCAGGTGTGGGCGCCGCGGACCTCGACGATGTCGGCCAGCGGGAACTCCAGGTAGTCGCCCGCCTCCTCGCACCACGCGTCGAGCACGCCGCTGCGCAGCTCACCATGGCTGATCGTGGCGGTCAGGCCGTCGGCCAGGGTGATCGCCGCCCGCACGCCGCGGTCGACGACGAAGCCGAGCAGCGACTGCTGGGCGGTCGGCAGGCGGGAGGCCATGCGGCCGATGATCGCCCAGGTCCTCCCGACGGAGGGGACGGCCTCGCCGTCGGCGGTGAGCAGCCGCCGGGCGTGCTCACGCGGGTCGGGCGGCGGCTCCACCAGCGAGTACGCCGGCTGCTCCAGCTCGGCCACCCGGCCCCCGGGCAGCAGGATCAGCCGCCCGTGCTGCGGCTCCTCGATCCGGGCCCGGCGGACGGTGACCTCCCCGGTGTCCTCGATCGGGACCGGGGCGTAGCCGTTCTCCCGGAGCGCGGCCAGGGTCCTGTCCGCGGGCAGCGCGCTGGCCAGCACCGTGGGGGCGAGGAGGCGAAACCCGAGCCTGCCCAGCCGCCGGTGCGCGGCGATCTCGGCCAGCAGCGCCGGGTCGGAGGCCTGCACGATGCAGGCGACCGTGGTCACGGTGACCTCGCCGTGGCGCCTGGCCACGTCGTGCACCAGGTATTCGAGGGGCTGCGGCACCGTGCCCACCTCGGCCAGGTCCGCCAGCAGGGCCTCGGCGGTGTGGCCCGAGTCCATCGCCCGCCGCACGCTGGCCGGGGTGAACCGCCAGACCGAGGCCGTGCCGCGCGACTCGCGCTCGGCGGCCCGGTCGAGCAACTCGGCGAGCTCGCCGGCGGGCGGCCCGGTCACCACGGCGGTGAGGTCGGCGCCGAACAGGGCGCTCCGCCGCACGCTGGCCAGCGCCCGGGTCGAGCACTCCACCAGGGCCGGGTCGTTCTCCACGGCCGGCGTGGTCTCGTCGATCTCACCGCCGGCGGAGGCGCCCAGCGCCGCGAGGGCGCGACCGAGGTCGGTGATCGTGTCGAGCGCGACCAGCCCGAGCATCCGGGCCTCCTCCAGCACCGCGGGGGCGCACTCGGCCAGGAGCGCCTGGTCGAGCAGCGGGGAGTGCCAGTGCGCGGAGCCGACCAGACCGGTCAGATCAGTGCACGCCATGCTCGCGGGCAGCCGGGCCAGCACGCCGAGCACCGCCCGCCTGGCGCGGGCGACCGCGCTTCCCGCCGGGTCGTCGCCCAGCACCGTGCCGTATTTGCCGCCGACCCTGCGCAACGACGAGCGCTCCATCCGCCACCACGCCGACAGCAGCACCCGGAGCCTGGCGGCCGCGTCGTCCAGGCGCCAGCGGTCGAACTTCTCGGTGGGCACCAGCCCGCCGGCGGACTCGTCCCAGGCCAGCAACCGGGCCACCGCGCAGATCTCCAGCAGCAGCCGGGTCTCGTCCTCGTCGCAGCCGGTGTCCTTGGCCACCCGCCGGACCTCGCGCACCCCCACCCCACCCGCCTTGAGCAGGGGCAGCGGGACCTTGGCGGTGTTCTCCAGCATCGCGGCGCAGCGCTCCACCACGTGCGGGGCGGCCAGCGTCATCAGGTGGTCGACGGCCTCGGGATCGACCGGGACCGTGGCGAGGTCGGGCGGGGCCGGGGTGAAGGGCGGGTGGTAGTCGGGCCCGCGCAGCGCGAGCGCCACCTCGCGGGGCATCTCGGCCACGTTCCAGCTCGGGCGGAAGAGCAGCCCGTGGTCGGCCGCCCACTTCTCGGGGGCGCCGGGGACGACGAACCTGCCGCCGTCGACGTCGCGGACGGGCCCGTCCCAGGCGAACTCCGCGAGCAGCCGCGCGGTGCCCTCGGGGGCCCGCTCGACCAGGCCGGCCACCCGGGCGGGGTCGGCGAGGATCGCGGTGATCCCGGCGACCGTGCGCCGCTTCGGGCCGTGCGGCACGCCCAGCGCCCTGGCGAGCGCGCGTAGCGCGTCGGCGCTGACCGTCCAGGAGGTCAGGTAATGGGCCAGCGGCTCGCCCAGCCCGCACGGGGCGGCCCACCACCGGGCGAGCCCGTCGGCCACGCGGACGCGGCCCTCGCCGTCCGGCCACGCCATCGCGTGGTCGTAGAGCAGGTCGAGCCAGGGCGTCACCTCGGCCTCGGACACGCCCAGGAACCGGGCGAGCGTCTGCGGCGCGGCCTCCTCGCCCAGGGCCAGTGACGCCTGCGCCACCTCCAGCGAGGGCAGCGGCAGATCCCGCATGACCTCCATCGCCGCGGACCCGTTGCCCAGCCGCTGCGCCAGGGTGTCCAGGCGGCGCGGCCACGGCGGGGCGATGGCGTCCAGCCGGTTGGCCAGCACTCGGGCGAGCCGTTCTTCGTCGAGGGTTTTCAACCAGCCGAGCAGGTGATCGTCCATCTCGCAGCTCTCTCAGGAATCTCGCGCGGGGACTCTCCGTGAGCCATAAACATCCACGGTAATGCAGAGGGCATCCCCGGCGGCATGCACCGCGCAGAATGCAACGTGTTATAGGGATGTCCGTCCGATTCTGGCCGGTCCCGGAACCGCGGGCGGGAGGGAGTGCGGTCCCGGGACCGGCGGGCGCCAGATGAGGGGAAGAGGCGGCGCCGTTCGGGAGATGGATCGGTGGGCGTCGGGTGCGGACGCGGCGGGACGCCGGGCGCGAGGCCCGGCCGCCGGATCGCGGGCGGAGGCCGCCCCGCGGCGGCCGGGACGGCGCCCGGGGCGTTC
>NZ_BAAAVI010000125.1:0-13308 GCF_039534445.1 Streptosporangium fragile
TGCGGCCGGCGGTGGTGATGTCGGCCGGGATGATGCCCGCGTTCGACGCGCCGGGGCTGATCAGTCCGGGGCAGTTGGGGCCGATGATGCGGGTCCGGCCGCCGGCCGCCCGGACGTGTCCCCAGAAGGCCAGCGTGTCGTGGACCGGGACGCCCTCGGTGATGACCACGCAGAGGCCGATCCCGGCGTCGACGGCTTCGACGACCGCGGCCCTGGCGAACCGCGGGGGGACGAAGACCACGGAGACGTCGGCCCCGGTCCGGGCGACCGCCTCGGCGACCGAGCCGAACACCGGCACCCGGCGGCCGGGGAAGTCGACCGCCTCGCCGCCCTTGCCGGGGGTGACGCCGCCGACCACGTCGGTGCCCGCCGCGAGCATCCTGGCCGTGTGCCTCCTGCCCTCCGCGCCGGTCATGCCCTGTACGAGCACCCGGCTCTCACCGGTCAAGAAGATCGCCATATTCGCCATTCCCTCTCAGCGCCCGCGCGTGATCCGCCGGCCGGATCCGCGGGCTCGCCGTGTCTGGTGGTCGGCCCGCTCATACCGCGGCGAGCCTGGCCGCCTCTTCGGCGGCGCCGTCCATGGTCGTGACCTGGCGGACCGCCGGATGCCCGGCCAGGGTGAGGATCCGGCGGCCCTCCTCGGCGTTGTTGCCGTCGAGCCGCACGACGATCGGGCGGCCGAGGCCGCGCTCGCCGAGCTGTCCGAGCGCGGAGACGATGCCGTCGGCCACCGCGTCGCAGGCGGTGATGCCGCCGAAGACGTTGACGAGGACCGACCTGACGTCCGGGTCGGACAGGACGATCTCCAGGCTGTCGGCCATGACCTGGGCCGAGGCGCCGCCGCCGATGTCGAGGAAGTTCGCCGGGCGGATCCCGCCGAAGCGCTCACCGGCCTGGGCGACGACGTCGAGGGTGCTCATCACCAGCCCGGCGCCGTTGCCGACGACCCCGACCCGGCCGTCGAGCTTGACGTAGTTCAGCCCTCTGGCGCGGGCCCGCGCCTCGATCCCCCCGTCGCCCGCCTCGCCGGCGAGCGCCGGTCGGTCGTGGCGGAAGGCGGCGTTCGCGTCGAGGCTGACCTTGCCGTCGAGGGCGAGGACGGCGCCTCCGGCCGCCCAGACCAGGGGGTTGACCTCCACCAGGAGGGCGTCCTCCGCCACCATGACCTGCCAGAGCCTGACCAGGACCTCGGCCACCGGCCCCCGGAGGTCGGCGGGGAAGCCCGCACGCGTCACGATCTCCCGCGCGGTCCGCTCGTCCACCCCGGACAGCGGGTCGATCGGCACCCTGGCCAGCGCCTCGGGCCTGGTCGCGGCGACCTCCTCGATGTCCATGCCGCCCTGGGTGGACGCCATGGCGAGGAAGCACCGGTCGGCCCGGTCGACCAGATAGGCCACGTAGTACTCCTCGACCGGGACCGTGGCCGACTCCACGAGCACGGTCTCGGCGATGTGGCCCTTGATGTCCATGCCGAGGATGTGGCGGGCCTCCCGCTCGGCCGCCGCGGGGCCGGGGGCGGGCCGCACTCCCCCGGCCTTGCCGCGCCCGCCCGTCTTCACCTGGGCCTTGACGACGACGGGAACCCCGAGCTCCGCCGCGGCCGCGCGGGCCTCCTCCGGGGTCGAGACGACCGTGCCGGGGGGGACGGGAACCCCGTGCCGCGCGAAGAGTTCTTTCGCCTGGTACTCGAACAGGTCCACCGGACCTCCCTGAATACGATTCTTGTACACGGTATACCGTATGGAAATCTACCCGTCCAGACCTCGACAGGGACACCGGCGGCGGATATTCCATACGGTATGGAGAAGACACAATTGGTCCGGGACTGGCGGGGGCGTGACTACCTCGTCGGTGACACCCCGCAGAATCTGATCAAACGCCCCAGGTCGTGGATGTTCTGGCTCCCCTGGGCCGCCATGGCCGCCATCGGCCCCATGCAGTACGGCTACGCGGCGGCCGTGCCCGCGCTGGCGCGGGAGCGTGGCTGGCCTCTCGTCGCGACCCTGGCCCCGCTGGCCGCCTGGATCGTCTGCCAGGCCGCCGTCGCGCTCCCCACCGCGCTGCTGCTGCGGCGCGGCGCGCTCGGCGTCCGTCCGGCGCTCTGGGCGGGCAGCCTGTGCAGCGGCGCGGCACTGCTCACCGTCGCCCTGGCCGGAGACGTCACGGCGGTCTTCGCGGGCTACGCGCTCCTCGGCGGCGTGGGCGGGGGGCTGGTGTACGGCGCGTGCACCGAGGCCGTCGCCCGGTGGTACCCCGAGCGCCCGGCCGCCCGGGTCGGCTTCACCACCGGGGCGTTCGCCTACGGCACGGCCCCTCTCGCGATGGCGGCCGGCCTCGACGGCGGCGCGCTCCGGCCGCTGTTCGCCACGGCGGCGGCCGTCGCGCTGGTCGCCGTGGGCGCGGCGGCGGCGTTCGTCCGCCTGCCGCCCCGGCACTGGTGGCCCGGCCACATCGACCCGCTCGCCTGGGCCCACGACCGCGTCGCGCTGCGCCGGGAGCCCCGGGCGGTGCGCGAGTTCTCCCTGGGCCAGGCGCTGCGGACGGGCTCGCTCCCGACGCTGGTGACGGTCCTGGTGTGCGCGGGCGCGGTCTCCATCTTCGACGTGGTCGCGCTGGCGACCTCGGACGACCTGTCGCCCTGGGCGGCGGTCGCCCTGCTTCTGGTGCTCAACGGCGCGGGACGCGCCTGCGCCATGCTCGCCGCCGAGGTAGCCGGGCGGGGGCGCACGCTCAGCGCCGTCCTGGCCCTGCTCTGCCTCGGGCAGCTCCTGCTGGCCTGGGGCGCGGTGACGGGATCGGCCGCGATGGTCCTGGTCGCCACGGTCCCGGCGGGCCTGGGCGGGGGCGCCTTCTACCCGCTCATCGCGAGCCTGGTACGCGAGTACTTCGGCGAGGAGCACACCGCCTCGATCCACGGCGTGGTCTACAGTGCGAAGGCGGTCGCCGGACTCGTCGGCGTCGGCCTCGCGGCCCTCGCCCTGACGTCGTCGGACCACGCCGGGACGTTCTTCCTCGCCGCCGTCCCGGTGCTGGCCGCCACGGCCCTCAGCGTCACGCTGCGGCAGCCGGGGCATCCGGTCACCGTCCCGCGGTGAGCCCCGATGTGATCAGGCTCACCACGGAGAGCAGTGCCAAAACTGTATACTGTAGGCAGTCGACAGCAAACACGACAACAGGCAGCGGGCCGCCCGTCCCACGGGGCGGCCGTGTCGTCTCATCCTGGAGCTGAACACACATGGTGCGGTCGGAACTGGCGAACTCGGGGGCGGCGCCCAAGATCCAGCGCCCGACCACCCTCCGGGAGAGCGTCTTCGAGGCGATCCTGGAGCTCATCGTCAACGGGAGCCTCAGCCCCGGTCAGCACCTCGCGGAGAGCGAGCTCGCCGACCTGCTCGGCGTGTCCCGCCAGCCCGTCCGCGAGGCGCTGCAGATGCTCAGCGGCGAGGGCTGGGTCGACCTGCGCCCCGGCCACGGGGCGTTCGTCCACGCGCCGACCGTGGAGGAGGCCGACCAGTTGCTCGCCGTACGCGCGCTGCTGGAGACCGAGTCGGCGCGCCTGGCCGCGCTCAACTCCGACGCCGCCGGCGTGGCGCGGCTGCGCGAGGTGTGCTCGCGGGGGCTGCGGGCCCTGGAGGCGGACGACGTCGACGCCTCGGTGGCGGCCAACTCGGAGCTGCACGCGCTGGTCACCGAACTGTCCGGCAACAAGGTGCTGGCCGAGCTGGCCTCCCAGGTCTCCCGCCGCGTGCGGTGGTACCACACCCCGGTGGCCCGCCAGCGCGGCCGCGCCTCCTGGGAGGAACACGCGCTGCTGATCGACGCGATCGAGGCGCGCGACGAGGCCAGGGCCGCCGAGATCATGCGTGAGCACACCGAGCACACCCGCGCCTCCTACCTGGAGCAGCGGGCCGCCGAACCGGTCGAGCCGCCGGCTCCCGTGGCGCGCCGCCGCCGCCCGCGCACGCTCAGCGCGCGCTGACCCCCCTTCCCACCCGTCCGTGCCGGACCGTCCGGCACGGACCGACCTCGCGCGGGCCGACCCGGTACGCCCCGCGCCGGTCCCGCGCGGGATCGGCGCGGGGCGTGCCCCACACGGGCCTGGCGCGGACGGGCCCCCGGGCCGGTTGACACGGAGTTCACCGGCGGCCCGTTTGAGCGAAACACCCCGGGCAGATACTTGAAGAGAATTGGTGGTGATTGACAATGAGAGCGTTTCTCGCCAGGTTCCGCCTCCTCGCCCGCGGCCCCGCGGGCTACTCCGCCGACGGCCGGATGATGGGTGTCGGCCTCGCGACGGCCATGCGCCGGTACGGCTCGGCCGAGGGCGTCGAGCGCCAGGTGCGCCGCTGGGCGACCGAGCAGCGGATCGACGTCCCCGAGTCCACGTGAGCGAGCGGGGGTCCCCCGAGAGGAGACCACCCGCTCGTGACCCGGGGCGCCGCGGGTTCAGCCGTCCGCGTGCGCCTCGCTCCGCTTCCCGGCGGGCCCGCCCTCCGGAGCGACCGGGACGGCCGGAGCCCCTGAGGCGGCCGGCTCACCCTCCGGGGCGGCCGGAGCCGCCGGAGCGCCGGAGTCGCGCCTGCCCTTCCTCGACGCCATGAGGCTGGCCACGGTGGTGACGGCCAGCGTGCCGACGATAACCCCGAGAGAGACCATGATCGGAACCTCCGGAGCCCAGGAGACCCCGTCGTGGTGGAGCGCCTCCAGCACGAGCTTCACCCCGATGAAGGCGAGAACGATCGACAGGCCCTTGCTGAGGTAGATCAGGCGGTCCAGCAACCCTCCGATCAGGAAGAACAGCTGCCGCAGTCCCATCAGCGCGAAGGCGTTCGCGGTGAAGACCAGGTACGGCTCCTTGGTCAGCCCGAAGATCGCCGGAATCGAGTCGAGCGCGAACAGCAGGTCGGTGGTCCCGATGGCCACCATCACGATCAGCATCGGGGTGACGGCCCGGCGGCCGTTGACCATCGCCGTGAGCGCCGAGCCGTGGTAACTCTCCGTGGTGGGAACGACCCGCCTGACCGTGCGCAGCGCGATGTTCTCGGAGAACTCGGCCTCCTCGTCCTCATGGCCGATCAGCTTCCACGCCGTGTAGATGAGGAAGGCGCCGAAGAGGTAGAAGAGCCAGTCGAAGCGGGCGACGGCCTCCGCGCCGGCGGCGATGAAGATCCCGCGCATGACGAGCGCCAGGACGATGCCGATCAGGAGCACCTTCTGCCGGTACCGCTCCGGCACGGAGAAGCGGCTCATGATCAGCAGGAAGACGAACAGGTTGTCGACGCTGAGCGAGTACTCGGTGATCCAGCCCGCGAAGAACTCCCCGCCGTACGCCGGGCCGGCGACCGCCAGCAGGCCCACGCCGAAGGCGACGGCGAGCAGCACGTAGAAGGTCACCCACCACGTGCACTCGCGGAAGGACGGATTGCGGGGGTTGCGGGCGACAAGGTAGAAGTCCACGGCCAGTACGAACCCGAAGCCGGCGATCGTGACCAGCCACACCCAGGTGGGGATGTTCAACGCGCTCCCTTCCGCGCGCGGCGGCGTTCCTTGGCCAGCCACAGCGCCTCAGCGTGCTCGACGTAGGCGGCGAGAAGCTCGCGCGCCTGCGGATTGCGCTCTCTCAGGCGCATCAACCAGGGCGGCATCAGCCGCTCGTGCAACCAGACGAATCCGATCGCGAACCCGAGGCTCACCATGGCCTGGTAGGCCAGGAAGCCCGGCAGGCCGCCGGACAGGGTGACCCGGCCGAAGGAGGCCAGGCCGGTGACCGTCTCCTGCAGCAGCCGGGACAGCGGGAAGCCGGCCAACCAGTACAGCCCGGCCGGAGCGAACAGTCCCGGCTTGAACAGGCCCCGGCCCATCAGGATGCCGTACCCCCCGCCGAGCAGGCCGAGGGGGAGGGCCAGCGTCACCGCGGAGGTCGCGGCCAGGCCGGCGGGCTGCCCTGCGAGCAGGGTGAGCCCGCCGGCCACGGCGCCGGCGACGACTCCGATCAGCGCCCCCGGGAGGGCGAGCTCAGCATGCTGTCGCATCGGCACGGTCTCAGCTCACAGGACCACGCCGTAGGCGAACAGACTGTAGAGCAGCATGCCCAGGTAGAACACCGCTCCGAAGCCGATGACCAGATTGGTCCACAGCCTGGGCCGGATCGGTTTGGGGAGCATGCGGTTGTTCACCAGCAGGAGCGTGACGCAGTAGGCCCCCATGGCGAACGTGGACAGGAACGCCAGCGTGTCGAGGATCGCGCTCGGGCCGTCGGCGGGGCCGAAAAGCAGGATCAGGATGCCGAACGTGATGACGCCCCACAGGAAGCCCGCGTACAGCTTGGACATCCCGAACCGCTTCGCGCCGCGCACGAAGTGGTAGGTCATGTCCGCCTGCCCGCGGGAGAAGGAGTCGAACAGGCCCAGCGTGGCGTTGAGCCCGATCAGGGCGATGAAGCCGAGGAACACGGCGCCCAGCACCGAGCTTCCCGCCGAGGCGAAGGAGTCGGCCATCGCGTTCAGCGCGGCCTCCCGCTCACCCGACTCGATGACCTGGCGGACGCCGGGGGTGTTCCTGGCCGCCGCCTGGGCGATCACCGTGAAGGAGACGGTGACCAGCATCGTGATACCCCAGAAGAGCAGGAGCGCGTCGAAGGTGACCCAGCGGCGCCACCCCTTCCACTTGCGCATCTCCTCGGGGTTCTCGGTGTCGAACATGAAGCCGCGCGAGGGCATGGACTCCTCCTCGCCCGCGTGCCGCAGGCCGCGGATGGCCGGGATGTGCGCGCCCATCCCGGCCCCGGAGTCACGCAGGTGCAGGGTGTACCACATCTGCTGCATACCGGACGGGCCGGCGAAGGCGATCGCGCCCACGATCACCGGGAACCAGGCCGGGGAGAGCGCCTCCTGCGGCAGGTACCCGAAGGCGAACATGCCGGTGACGGTGGTCGTCACGTCGCCCCAGGTGCCGACCATGGCCGCCACCACGGCGGTGCCGATCACCAGGGCGCCGATCAGGAGCGACAGCACGTTCTCCAGCAGGTTGTAGATGACCTTGGCGAGGCTGAAGACGACGCCGACCAGGATCAGCCCCACGCAGGCGGTCACCACCCACGGGATCCCGGTTATCTGCTCGAAGGCCGCGGCCCCCGCCGACAGGTGGCCGGGCCAGATGTAGACGAGGATCGCGACGGCGAAGAAGAACCACATCAGGGGCTTGAAGACCCGTGCGGCCCCGAAGAAGATGCTCTCCCCCGTCGCCATGGCGTAGCGGGCCATCTCCAGCATGACCACGGCCTGGAGGGTGACCCCGATGAGGAAAAGCCACCGGATCTCCGGCCCGAACAGCAGGACCAACCGGGGCCACATGTACGACTCGCCCATGCCCACGCCGAGCGCGACGAGGAACACGGTCGGCCCGAGGATGTGGATCGACGGCGGTGCCTCGGGCAGGGTGCGGATGGGCATCGGCTCCAGTCCACCCGCCCGCCATACTTTCTCTTCCTGACCCGGCGCAGCGGCGGCCTCGCCGGCCTGCGCTGTCGCCGGTGTTCTTGACGTGTCCACCTGCGGACCTCCTGGGGGGTTGGTTGATCCTGTCGGTGTCTCGGTTCGCCCCCTCGCTCTTCCTCGCGGCTCAGCCGCGCAGCAACCCCGCCGCCCTCGCCCAGCGGTACTTGGCGCCGAGCACGGCCACCGGCCTCTCGGTCGTGTACGGGTAGGCGACCACGCCGTTGGCGAACAGGTGCTCGCAGGCCTGCTCGACCTCGGTGTCGCCGGCCAGGGAGGCGACCACGGGTTTGACGTTGCCCTTGGCCCGCTCCTCGGCCACCACCCGCGCGACCAGCTCGGCGAAGACCATCGGCGGGGTCACGATCGTGTGCCAGTAGCCGATGACCAGCGCGTGGACGCGGGGGTCGCTCAGGCCCAGCCGGATGGTGTTCTCGTAGGTGCTGGGCGGCTCGCCGCCGGTGATGTCGACGGGGTTGCCGGCCGCCCCGAAGGGCGGGATGTAGGCGCGGAAGGCCTCGTCGAGATCCGGCGGGATCTCCATGAGGGACAGTCCGGCCTCGACGCAGGCGTCGGAGAGCAGCACGCCCGAACCGCCCGCCCCGGTGATGATGACGACGTTCTCGCCCTTGGGGGCGGGCATCAGCGGCAGCGCCCGCGCGTACTCCAGCATGTCGTTCAGGCCCGGCGCCCGGACGACCCCCGCCTGGCGGAGGATGTCGTCGTAGACCCTGTCGTCGCCGGCGAGCGCGCCCGTGTGCGAGCCGGCCGCCCGCGCGCCCATCGCGGTGCGCCCGGCCTTGAGCACGATCACCGGTTTCCGGGCGATCATCCGCCGGGCGGCCTCGACGAACCCGCGCCCGTCCTTGAGGTCCTCCAGGTGCATGGCCACGCACGTGGTGTTCTCGTCCTGCTCGAAGAAGGTGAGCAGGTCGTCCTCGTCGACGTCGGCCTTGTTGCCGACCCCGACGATCGCGGAGACGCCCATCCCGGTGGTCCGGCTGAAGCCCAGGATGGCCATGCCGATGCCGCCGCTCTGCGAGGTCAGCGCCACCCCGCCCTTCACGTCGTACGGCGTGCAGAACGTGGCGCAGAGGTTCTCCGGCGTGTAGTAGTAGCCGTAGATGTTGGGGCCGAGCAGGCGCACGCCGTGCTTGCGCGCGATCTCGACAATCTCCCGCTGGCCCTCGACGTTGCCCGTCTCGGCGAACCCGGACGGGATCATGATCGCGCCGGCCACGCCCTTGCGCCCGGCCTCCTCCAGAGCCCCGGGCACCAGGCGGGCGGGGATGGCGAAGACCGCCACGTCGACCTCGCCCGGCACGTCGGCGATGCCCGGGTAGGCGGGCAGGCCCAGGATCTCCGGCGCCTTGGGGTTGATCGGGTAGATGTGGCCGCGGTACCCGCCGTTGATCAGGTTGCGCATGACCGAGTTGCCGATCTTCCCGGTCTCGCCGGAGGCCCCGATCACCGCGACGGAGCGCGGCTTGAAGATGCGGTTCATCCCGGCGAGGATCTGCTCGCGCGTCAGCCGCGCGGGCTCGGGCGCGAGGTCGGCGGCGAGGAGGATGCGCACGTCGGCGGCCGTGGCACCGGCAGCGGTGGCGAAGACGGGGTTGAGGTCGACCTCGGCGATCTCCGGGAAGTCCCCGACGAGGGCACCGACCCGCTCGATCATGTCCGCGAGTGCCCTCCTGTTCACCGCCTCCGCCCCACGCACACCGCGCAGCACCTCGGCCGCCCTGATGTCGTCGAGCATCCCGAGTGCATCATCACCCGAGAGGGGGGCCAGCCGGAAGGTCACGTCCTTGAGGACTTCGACGAGCACCCCGCCGAGCCCGAAGGCGACGACCTTGCCGAAGGTCGGGTCGGTGACCGCACCGATGATCACCTCGTGCCCACCGCCGACCATGGCCTGCACCTGCACGCCGTCGATCGAGGCCTCGGGGTTGTACGCGCGCGCGGCGGCCACGATCCGGTCGTAGCCGGCGCGCACCGCCTCGGCGTCCCGCAGGCCGACGAGCACGCCTCCCGCCTCGGTCTTGTGCAGGATGTCCGGGGAGACGATCTTCAGCACCACCGGCAGGCCGATCTCCGTGGCGATCGACACCGCCTCCTCGGCGGAGGTCGCCAGCCCCTCGCCGGGGGTCGCGATGCCGTACGCGTCGCAGATCTTCCTGCCCTCGGGGGCGGTCAGCGCGGTGCGGCCCTCCGCCCGTGCCTTCTCCAGCACCTCGCGGACGGCGGCCTGGTCATGCGCCATCAGATGACTCCGTTCGTCTTCAGCTCCGCCAGATCCTCGGCGGACAGGCCGAGTCCGGCGTAGATCTCGGTGTTGTGCTCGCCGAGCAGCGGCGGGGCGGTGACGTCGACCGGCGAGTCGGACAGGTGGAGGGGGCTGCCGACCGTCATGAAGGAGCCGCGCTCGGGGTGGCCGACCTCGACGATCGCGCCCTCCTGCCGGAGGCTCTCGTCCGCCAGCAGCTCCCTGGTGGACAGGATCGGGCCGCAGGGGATGTTGGCGGCGTTGAGGCGGTCGAGGACCGTCCACTTGTCGCGGCTGATGCTCCACTCCTCGATGAGCTGGAACATCTTGTCCAGTTTGGGCAGACGCGCCTCCGGGGTGGCCCACTCGGGGTCGTCGGCCAGTTCCGGGCGGCCGATGATCTCGGCCAGCGGCGCCCAGCCGACCGGCTGGACGATGACGTAGATGTAGTCGTTGGGGCCGCCCGGCGCGCACCGCACCGCCCACCCGGGCTGCCCGCCGCCGGAGGCGTTGCCCGAGCGCGGCACCTCGTCACCGAAGGTCTTGTTGGGGTACTCCGCGAGCGGGCCGTGGCCGAGCCGCTGCTGGTCGCGGAGCTTGACCCGGCACAGGTTGAGCACGGCGTGCTGCATGGCGACCTGCACGCGCTGGCCCCGGCCGGTCTGCTCGCGCTGGTAGAGGGCCGCCAGGATGCCGGCGACGGCGTGGACGCCGGTGCCCGAGTCGCCGATCTGGGCCCCGGTGGCCAGCGGCGGGCCGTCCTCGAAACCGGTGGTGCTCATCGAGCCGCCCATCGCCTGGGCGATCACCTCGTAGGCCTTGTACCTGGCGTAGCGCCCCGGCCCGAAGCCCTTGATCGAGGCGTAGATCAGCCGCGGGTTGAGCTCCTGGAGGCGCTCCCAGGGGAAGCCCATCCGGTCGACCGCGCCGGGCCCGAAGTTCTCCACCAGGATGTCGGCGTCGCCGACCAGGCGGGTGAAGAGCTCCTTGCCGCGCTCGCTCTTCATGTTGAGCGTGATGCTGCGCTTGTTGCAGTTCAGCATCGTGAAGTAGAGGCTGTCGACGTCGGGGAGGTCGCGCAGCTGCTTGCGGGTGATGTCTCCGGAGGGCGCCTCCAGCTTGATCACGTCGGCGCCGAGCCAGGCCAGGAGCTGCGTGCAGGACGGACCCGACTGCACGTGGGTCATGTCGAGGACGCGGACACCGTCCAGTGCCTTCATGAGGTCCTCCTCACTTGTACATGGTCTGGTTCATGGTTCCGGGGGCGTAGACCTCCGGATCGACCCATACGTTGATCAGGGCCGGCTTGCCGGACTCGCGGGCCCGCTCCAGCGCCGGCCGGATGTCCGCGGGGTCCCTGACCTCCTCGCCGTGGCCGCCGAGCATCCGGGCGAACTCGTCGTAGCGGACGTCGCCGAGGGTGTTGCCGACCCGGGCGCGGTTCTCGCCGTATTTGGCGGCCTGGCCGTAGCGGATCTGGTTCATCGACGAGTTGTTGCCGATGACCCCGATGAACGGCAGGTTGAAGCGGACCATCGTCTCGAAGTCCCAGCCGGTGAGGCTGAAGGCGCCGTCGCCGAAGAGGCAGAGCACCTCCTTGTCCGGCTCGGCGTACTTGGCCGCCATGGCGAAGGCGACGCCGACGCCGAGGGTGCCGAGCGGCCCGGGGTCCATCCAGTGGCCGGGCGACTTGGGCTGGACGACCTGGCCGGAGAAGGTGACGATGTCGCCGCCGTCGCCGATGTAGATGGTGTCCTCGGTGAGGAACTCGTTGATCTCGTGGACCAGCCGGTACGGGTCGATCGGCCGGGCGGCGGAGAGCTGGCGCGGCAGGCGCTTCTCGTACGCGGCGTTCTCCACGGCGCGCAGCTCCTCCAGCCACTCCTTGCGCCGGGCCGCGCCGTTCTCCACGCGGCCGGAGGCGGCCTGGGTGGCGGCGGCCAGGATCAGCCCGGCGTCGCCGACGATGCCCAGGTCGATGTCGCGGTTCTTGCCGACGGTGCGGTAGTCCAGGTCGATCTGGACCACGGTCGCCGTGGGCGACAGGCGCTTGCCGTAGCCCATCCGGAAGTCGAACGGGGTGCCGACGATGATGATCAGGTCGGCGTTGGTGAAGGCGTAGCGCCGGGAGAGCTGGAAGTGGTGCGGGTCGCCGGGGGGCAGCGTGCCCCGGGCGGAGCCGTTCATGTAGGCCGGGACGTTGAGGCCGCGGACGAAGTCGATCGCGTCGGCGGTGGCCCGGGTCGTCCAGACCTGGCTGCCCAGCAGGACGCAGGGCTTCTCGGCGTGGGCCAGCAGGTCGGCCAGGCGCTCGATCGCGGCGGGGTCTCCGGCCTGGCGGGTGGAGGCGCGGTAGCGGCCGGCCTCGGGGATGCGGGCCTTGGCGAGCGGGACCCTGGCGTCGAGGACGTCACGCGGGATCTCCAGGAAGGAGGGCCCGGGGGCCCCGTGGTAGCACTCGCGGAAGGCCATCGAGACGATGTCGGCCACCCGCTCGGTCGAGGGGACCGTGGCCGCGAACTTGGTGATCGGGGTCATCATGTCGACGTGGGGCAGGTCCTGCAACGAGCCCATCTTGTGCTGGGTGAGCGCCCCCTGCCCCCCGATGAGCAGCATGGGGCTCTCCGCCCGGAAGGCGTTGGCCACACCGGTCACGGCGTCGGTGGTGCCGGGTCCCGCCGTCACGACCGCGCACCCCGGCTTGCCGGTGACCCGGGCGTAGCCGTCGGCCGCGTGCGCCGCCACCTGCTCGTGGCGGACGTCGACGACCTCGATGCCCTCGTCGACGCAGCCGTCGTAGATGTCGATGATGTGGCCGCCGCAGAGGGTGAAGATCACATCGATCCCCTCCGCCTTCAGCGCCTTCGCCACCAGGTGGCCTCCGGAGATGGTTTCCGGCGCCGGGTCCGCTGGCTGGGTCATTCTGATGGTCCTCTCGATTGTGTTCTCCATACTGCATACCGTATGAGGGCAATGGTTACCCCCGGGGTCCTGCGATGTCTAGACCCTTTGTCCGGGCAGCGGCACGAGTTCGACGGGCTCGCCCCGCCAGCCGGGCGGGACGACCGCGAGCGCGTCGGCGAGCGCGGCCCCCCGCAGCGACCCCGGCCGGTCGTGGCCGACCGGCACCGCGCCGCGACCGCTCCGCCGCACCGCGACCACGCGCGTGTCGGACGGGTGCGCCCGCACCGGCCCGGCCAGCGCGGACCGTTCGCGCGGCGGCTCCGGCTCGCCCGCGAGCGCCCGGACCGCCGGGGCCAGCAGGGTGAGCGCGGCGACCAGCGCGGCGTACGGGTTGCCGGGGAGCCCGACGACGAGACGGCCGCCGGGCAGCCTCGCCAGCAGCTGCGGATGCCCCGGCCGCACCGCGACGCCGTCGACCAGGACGCGCGCGCCGAGCCGGGCGAGCACCGCCCGCAGGTGGTCGGCCGGCCCCTTGGACGAGGCCCCGCACACCACGACGACCTGGGCGTCGCCGACGGAACCCGGCCGATCCCGGCCGCCGTCCGGACCGCCGATCAGGACAACGTGCGGGGCGGCGGGCGG
>NZ_BAAAVI010000126.1:0-13199 GCF_039534445.1 Streptosporangium fragile
GTCGGCGTTGACGTTGGCGGCTGCGTCGAGGTCGGCGTTCACGTTCGTGTCGAGGTTGGCGTCGGCGTCCACCTCCGCTTCCGCCTCCACCTCCGCGTCCACGTCGGCGTTGATGCCTGCGCCCACGTTCACGTCCGCTTCCGCTTCCACCTCCGCATCCGCGTCCACGTTGGCCTGCAGGCCGATGATCGTCAGGCCGCCGTTGAGGTTGAGGGCCGCGGCCAGAGCGCCGAAAAGGCTGAGGTTCGGGTCATCGCAGCACGTGCTGTCGGCGGACGCCGTACCGGTCGGGCCTACGACGGCGAGACCGGCGATTGCGGACGCGGCGAGAATGCGACGGATCATGAATTTTTCCCCCGAAGACCCTGGGTGAACGCGCCCCCGTTGACGCGCTACGCGACAGAGTGACTACAGAACGTAGTGAAAGAGTATGGCCTTGGCGTGGGCGGTGGGCCAACACTTTCGGGGCTGGTGTTCGTCAAGTAGTGGCGATGATGGCGGAACCGTGGCCGAACAACCCCTGGTTGGCGGCAAGTCCCACTCTGGCGCCGGTAATCTGCCGTGCCCCCGCGCTCCCGCGCAGCTGCCGGGTGAGCTCGCAGACCTGCGCGATGGCTTGCGCTGGGACGGCCTCGCCGAAGGAGGCGAGCCCACCGGAGGGGTTGACCGGGACACGTCCGCCCAGGGCGGTGTCCCCGGCGCGCAGCAGCTTGACCGCCTCGCCCGGCGGACAGAGCCCGATGTCCTCCATCCAGTCGAGTTCCAGTGCGGTGGACAGGTCGTAGACCTCGGCCAGTGACAGGTCCTCAGGTCCCAGGCCGGCCTCCTCGTAGGCGGCGTGGGCGATGGAGGCCCGGAAGGAACGTTTGGGGGGTGGCACGGCCGCCGTGGAGTCGGTGGCGAAGTCGGGCAGGTCGAGCACGGTGTTCGGGAAGACCGGGGTGACCGTCGAGACGGCCGCCAACCGCACCGGGCGGCGCGATCCGCCATGTCGGCGGGCGAAGTCCTCCGAGGCCAGGACCAGTGCCGCGCCGCCGTCGGAGGTGGCGCAGATGTCCATGAGCCGCAGCGGGTCGGCCACCATGGGGGAGGCGAGGACCTGCTCGGCGGTGACGGTCGCGCGGTAGCGGGCGTTCTCGTTGAGGGAGCCGGCGAGCGCGTTCTTGACCTTGACGGCGGCGAAGTCGCCGGCGGTGTCGCCGTACAGAGCCATCCGCCTGCGCGCGTACAGCGCGAAGTACGCCGGGTTGGTGGCGCCGAGCAGCCGGAACCTGAGCCAGTCCGGGTCGTCGGGGCGCTCGCCGCCCACCGGCGTGAAGAAGCCCTTGGGCGCGGAGTCGGCGCCGGCGATCAGCGCCACGTCGCAGAGCCCGGCGAGGATCCGGGTGCGGGCGATGTCGAGAGCCTGCGCTCCCGAGGCGCACGCGGCGTAGCATGAGGCGATCCGCGCGCCGTTCCAGCCCATCGCCTGCGCGAAGGTCGCGCCGGCGACGAACCCCGGGTAGCCGTTCCTGATCGTGTCGGCGCCGACCACGAACTGCACGTCGGTCCAGGACAGGTCGGCGTCGCGCAGCGCGGCTCTGATGGCCGCCACGCCGTACTCGGTGAAGGGGCGCCCCCACTTGCCCCAGGGGTGCATGCCGGCGCCCAGGATGACGACCTCTCTCATGCGACCCCCTCGCCGCGTCGCTCCGGGGCGGCGGAGGTGCCCGGGGCCCTCGTCGCGCCGGTCCCGGCCTTCGCCGTGTGGTCTGCGCCGTTCGTGTCGCCCGTGCCGGGGGCGCTCCACATCCACACCAGAGGACCGTCGGCGAGCGGGCTCGCGATCAGCTCCAGTTCCATGCCCACGTGCAGGTCGTCCACGGTGAGGCCCTTCACCTGGCCGAGCACGACGATCCCCTCGCCGGCGAGCTCCACCGCCGCGAGGGTGACCGGTTCGTAGGGATCGGCGGCCACGAACGGGGCGGGTGGCGGGTAGCAGGCGTTGGTGTAGGACCACACGGTGCCGCGCCGCGGCAGGCGTACCTGGACCAGGGTCTCGCCGTCGCAGTGCGGGTTGCGGCACGGGCCCGTGCGGGGCGGGAAGTGGACGGTTCGGCAGTCGGCGCAGCGGGTGCCGAGCAGGTGTGCGGTGCCGTCGTCCACGGTGAACCAGCCGTCGATCACCGGTGTGGTCATGAACCGATATTACACAAGCGCTTGCTAGGTGCCATCTCTGTTGCGGAAGCCGTGGCACGGAGAGCTTTCCGGGTGCCCACGCGGACGGCCGGACGAAACTCGTCCAGGCGGTCACGGCCGGGACGGCACTGGACGCGCGTGATGGGCGTGATGGCGTGATGGTTGTGATGGGCGTGATGGGCGTGATGGCGTGATGGGCGCGGTGGCCTCGTCGACGGGGGCGGGGTCCGTCATCGGGAGGCCGGCCCGCCCTCCGCTCATCGACCCGACACTTCAGTAAAAGGTCGGATACATGGAGAAATATCCTTAAGCACGTTTTGATCGTGCGCGTCACGGTACCGATCGCGCATGTCACGGTACGAGGGAGAGTCGCACGTGGGCTCCGGGCGGCAGTCCCAGCAGCTGGGAGGCGTCGCCCGAGTTGACCGCCAGGGCGATGAGCCCGGCCGAGTCGGTGAACGCCACGACCTCTCCGGGCGGCACCGCGGCGAAGGTCTCCCTGAACGGCATCGAGACCCGCCGCCGGCCCAGTGCGACCACCAGGGTGTCGCCCAGGGTGATGCCCAGCGCCGCCAGGTCGTCCGAGCCGATCGAGAGCTGCGCGTTGCCGTGGCGGTCGACCGACAGCACCTCGCCCTCGGCCGCGCCGTCACGCACCAGCGAGGTCGGCGCGGGCAGCGAGACCAGTCGCTCCACCGGGATCGCGGGCCCCAGCTCGGCCGGGGCACGCCCGGTGGCCAGGTGCGCCGCCACGGGGGCGAACAGGTCGCGCCCGTGGAAGGTCGGCGAGACCGGTCTGCGGAAGAACTCCTCGTTGGACACCTCGTAGGCCGCTCGCGCGCCCCCGCCGGTGCGGACCGCCCACGACAGCAGCCCGTTGTCCGGGCCCAGGAACACGTTGTCGCCGGCTTCGACCGCCACGGCCCTGTGCGATCCACCCCCGGGGTCCACCATGCCCACGTGCACGCCGATGGGCAGATAGGCGATCGTCTGCGCGAGGATCGCCGCCCCGCGCCGGACGTCTCCCGACGGGACCAGGTGGCACACGTCAATGATCCGCGACTCCGGAGAGATGCCCACGATGACACCATGGCAGGCGGCGACGTAGCCGTCTTCCAATCCGTAGTCGGTGAGAAGGCTGATGACAGAGGTCACACTTGGTGACTGTACGTCTCCACATCCGTGATGAACAGCATCAAAATTCCGGACTATTCTGGCGTCGGGCCGCGCGTGCGCGGCCCGGCCACCGCGTGCCCGGCTGAGGAGGAAGCGATGGACAACACTGCACCGATCCCCGGTGACAGTGCTGGCCGCGAACCGGCGTCGCGGGCCCTGACCGACAGGGAACGGGAACTGCTGGCCTTCGAGCGCCGGTGGTGGCGTTATGCGGGCGCGAAGGAGCAGGCGATCCGCGAGACTTTCGGCATCTCCGCGACCCGCTACTACCAGTTGCTCAGCGAGGTGATCGACCTGCCCGAGGCGCTCGCCCACGATCCGATGCTGGTCAAGCGCCTGCGTCGGCTCCGCGAGACGCGTCGGCGCGACCGCGCCGCCCGGAAGATGGGCTTGCGTCCCTGACCCAGGGGTACGAACCGCTGCGTCCGGGTACGACCGCTCGGGCGGTCTGTTCGCTCGGGCGGGCTCATGCGTGGGAGCGCGGGGCGCACGTGAGACGAGTGAGGCAGCGAAGCCCGGGAAGCGCCAGACGACGACGGTGGAGCCGGAAAGGGGCCGGATGATGACGGCGGTGAACGGGTGAGCATGCCCGACGGGCTGAAGGCGATCGTCGCCGACCCCGGGGGCGCGGTGATCGGGCTCGACTTCGACGGCACGCTCTCCCCGATCGTGCCGGATCCCGCGGCGGCCAGGATCCATCCCGACGGTCCCGCGGTGCTGGCGAGGCTCGGTGAACTGGTCGGCGCCGTGGTGATCGTGACCGGCCGGCCGGCCGCCACGGCGGTCGAGTACGGTTCCCTGGCCGGTGTGCCCGGCCTGGTCGTGCTCGGCCACTACGGCCTCGAACGCTGGGAGGCGGGCAGTCTCACCGCGCCCCCCGTCCACCCGGGTCTGGAGCGGGTCAAGGCAGGGCTTCCCCCGCTGGTCGCCGGGCTTGACGGCGTCAGGATCGAGGACAAGGAACGGGCCGTGGCCGTGCACACCCGGCAGGCCGCCGACCCGCAGGCGACGCTCGACGCGTTGCGTGAGCCGGTCGCCGCGCTGGCGGCCGAGGCCGGGCTGGCGGTGGAACCGGGCAAGTTCGTGCTGGAGTTGCGCCCGCCCGGGATGGACAAGGGAATGGCGCTGAGCGCCTTCCTGCGCGAGCGGGCGGCCCGGTCGGTGCTGTTCGCCGGGGACGACCTGGGAGACCTCGCAGCCTTCGCCGCCGTGCGTGCCTCCGGGCTGCCGGGAGTGACGGTGTTCAGCGGATCGTCCGAGCTCGACGTGGAGGCCGACCTCGTCGTGGACGGGCCCCCGGGGGTGCTGGGGCTCCTGGCCTCGATCGCCGACGCCGTCGAGAGCGGTCGGACCGGCTGACCGGGACGGTTCGCCGCAGGTCCTCCAGCACCCGGCCGGGGTTCCGCACCGGCCGAGGGTTCCGCACCGGCCGGAAGTTCCGTACCGGCCGGGTTCCGCACCGGTCGGAGGTTCCCTCGATGGAGGTTCCACGCCGACCGGGGTTCCGTACCTGATGGCGTCGTTCGTCGGGAATGCCGGATGCCATTGAGTGTTAAGTCATCGGCAAGTCGCGGTCGATAGCTTCGGCGGCATGAGAAAGAGCTCCGCCGTCCTCGCCGCGCTGGCCGGTGCCGCCCTGGTCGCCGTTTCGATGACCGCCCCCGCCTCCGCCGCCGGCACCTCGTCCGGCTCGGCCTCGGGAACGCAGATTCTGACCTTCCGCGGGATGTCCCTGGTGATCCCCACCAGCTGGCAGGTCTACAGCGACGCCAACCGGGTCAAGGTGATCACCGGATCGTGCGCCAAGCCCGTCGGGGGCTACTTCACGCCGAAATGCGACGCCTTCTGGATCTTCGGCCCGACGGTGATCAAGTCCGGGCACGAGGGTTTCAATCCCTACACGCCGGATCGCCCCTTCTACCCGGCGAGCGATGTGCAGCCGTGCCCCCTCAACGGCAAGTACGGCCAGGTTCTCGGCAAGGCGACCGCGACCGGTCTGCGGCAGGTGGGCGCCGGGCACAAGGCCTACTACCGCTCCTGGGCGGGCCGGTGCATCGTCGAGGGCAACGGCCGGCAGATCGCCACCTTCAACCAGCGCGAGTGGTACCTGCCCCAGTCCAAGATCCTCATCGTGGACCAGTGGAACACCCCGACCCTGGCGACCGCGCTCAAGTACGCCGACTGGAAGTGACCAACAGCCCGCCGACGGCCAGCCCGATCAGGGCCGGCACCATGAGGAACGCCTGCTGGGTGCCGAATCCGTCGGCCAGCGCGCCCAGCAGGAACGGCCCGATCCCCACCGCCAGGCCCGAGAAGATCGAGGCGATGGCCGAGGCCTGGTCGGGCCGGCCGCCGGAGGCGGCCAGCACCCGTGAGAGCGCCAGCGGGAAGTGCAGCGCGACCCCCAACCCGGACAGGGCCAGCCCCGCGTAGGAGAACACGGGGGACGAACTCAGCCAGAAGATCGCCCATCCCACGCCGGTGAGCAGCAGCGCCCCGACGAACAGCGCCGTCGGGGGCACCCGCAGGGCCAGCCACCCGCCGGCCAGCCGGCCCGCCGCCATGCCGCCGGTAAACGCGGTCAGCGCCGTCGCCGCCACCGCGGCCGACAGCCCGGTCTGGTCGGAGAACAGCTTGGCCGCCCACAGGTTGAAGCAGAATTCCATGGCCACGCAGCAGAACAGCACGGACCCGGCCAGGTAGAACCGCCAGCCGAAACGGGCTCCACCCCGGGACACGGCGTCCTGCTCTCCGTCGCCGTCGCGTTCGGGCATCCAGACGCGTCCCATGGCCAGCGCGAGCAGCACTGTCAGCAGGGGCGGCACCAGCAGCGCCGCCCGCCAGCCGAACGCGCTCTGCGCCGCCGCGCTGACCACGAACGGGACGCCGATGCCGACGATCACACAGACGGCGTTGGCCTCGCTGATCGCGGCAGGTCCCGCCGGGCCGTGGTGGTCGTCGAGCGCGGCCATGGCCGTGTACAGGGTGATCGAGGCCATTCCGCTGGCGATGCCGTACCCGAGGAGGGTGGCCGGCAGGGCGGTGGAGGCCGCCACCAGGAGCACGCCGACGTTCATCCCGGCCAGTCCGGTCCAGACGACGGCCCGGCGGCCGATCCTCCTGGTCAGCCAGGGCAGGGCGAGCCCGGTGATGATCCCGCCGACGGCCATCGCGGTGCCGTGCAGGCCGGCCACCGTCTGTGAGACCCCCTGGTCGAGGCGGAGCAGCGGGAGAACCGCGCTGAGGCCGTACAGGTAGGTGGCGAAGACACCGAGTTGCAGGTAGATCAGCCAGGTCGCGCGATCACGGTTCAGGCGGACGGGCGCGATCGCCGTCAATTGGCCCCCCGGTATGTAAGAAAGTCAAACAACTCCCAAAGTTATCCCACGGGCACGGAAACAGCCGGACGTGGTACAGGGATGGGCGAGCCCGGCGCGGCTCACATGAGGGCGTCGAGCTGGTCGGCGAACCAGCGGTGCGGGGGCAGCGCGGTGGCCGCCGCGGCCAGCAGGGCGCCCCTTCTGGCGCGCTCGGCCTCGGACATGGTCAGGCCCTCGTGCAGGGCGGCGGCCGTGGCCGAGACGTCGTAGGGGTTGACCGTCAGCGCGTGCTCGCCCAGCTCGGCCGCCGCGCCCGCCTCTCGCGACAGCACCAGCACGCTGGTGGGCGACAGGATGGGCCCCTCCTTGGCCACCAGGTTCATGCCGTCGCGGATCGGGTTGACCAGCAGCACGTCGGCCAGCCGGTAGGCGGCCAGCGAGCGCGGGTAGTCGTCGTTGACGTTGAGGATCAGCGGATCCCAGTCTTCGGTGGCGTACTCGTCCTCGATCTCCTGGGCGCAGCGCTGCACGGCCGCGGTGTACTCGCGGTATTCGGGCAGGTCGTGCCGGGACGGGTAGGCGAAGGCCAGGTGGGTCACCCGGCCGTGCCATTCCGGGTGGGTCGCGAGGAACTCCCGGTAGGCGGTCAGGCCTCGGACGATGTTCTTGGAGAGCTCGGTCCTGTCGATCCGCACGATCAGCCTGCGGTCGCCCACCTGGTCGCGGAGCGCGGCCATGTGCGACTCGACGTCGGGTTCCGAGGCCCGCGCCCACAGCGCCTTGCCGTCGACGCCCAGGCTGTGCACGCCGATCCGGGTGGTCCGGCCGGCGTACGTGACCGTGCGCTCGCCGCGGTCGACCCGGGCGCCGAGCAGCGTCTCGCAGCAGTCCATGAACGCCCCGCCCCAGCGGGCGGTCAGGAAGCCCGCGTGGTCGGCGCCCAGGATGCCTTCCAGAAGCTCGGTCCCGACGTCGTCGGGGAGCAGGCTGAAGTATTCGGGCGGGGCCCACGGGGTGTGCGAGAAATGGGCGATCCGTACGTCCGGCCGTTCGCCCCTGAGCATGGTCGGGGCGAGGCTCAGGTGGTAGTCCTGCACCAACACCCGCGCCCCGTGCGCGGCCTCCTCGGCCAGCGCCATCGCGAACGCCTCGTTGTACGTCCGGTACGACTCCCACTCCCGGCGGAACCTGGCGTCGAAGTGCGGCCGGTTGGGGGTGTCGTACAGCAGGTGGTTGACGAACCACAGGGTGGAGTTGGCGACCGCGTTGTAGGCGCGGTGGAAGGTCGCCGGGGGGATGTCGAGCATCCGCAGCGCCCCGGTGTCGTAACCCGCGTGGTCGAGCCGGCCGCCGGGCGCCTGCCGCACGGCGCTGCGGTCACCGTCGGACAGCGCCGCGCAGACCCAGAGCATGTTGAGGTCCTTGGCCACCTCGGACAGACCTGAGACCAGGCCGCCCCCGCCCCTGCGCATGGACAGGGCCCCTTCCTCGGAGAGGGTGAAGGAGACGGGGCCGCGGTTGGAGGCGACCAGGATCGCGTTCATCGGATTCCTCCAGCGTGGACTTGGGCTTCAGCCCCAGGGGGAAACGCGTGACGGTGACACACCGTGTTTGGACGGTACCGATCGTCCGGTAGGGAGAGCCAAGCTGCCGGGCCTACCGCCGGGCCGGTGGGATGTGGTGCCTGTGCAGGCTATGTCGGACCCCGCCTGGGTTCGTCCCGGGGGGCGATCGCCGGTGAAGCGGGAACCCGACCCGTGAGGACCGGAATCCCGCGGCTTCAGTCGTGGGGAGGAGGTCAATCAATCCCCCAGCCTAAGAGACACGCTTGCCCTGAAGATTAACCGGGACCCCGCCGGGATGCCCTGTTCTTCCGGACAGGAAGAACGGCGTTCATCGGGTCACGTCAGCTCTTGTCAGCGGCCCGATGAGCATCTACGGGTTCCGTATCATTTCCGGCACCTGGCGACAGGTCGGCAACCGCGTCCCCCGACCGTAGGATGTCCTGCGACCGTGACCGCTGATGGGGGCTCGCAATGGCGCTGGACGAGACGACCGAGGACCTGGGCCGCGCGGCCGCCCAAGGCGACCACCGCGCGCTCGGCGAACTGTTGAAGCGGATCGAGCCCGACGTTTTCCGCCACTGTCACCGGATCCTCCCCTACCGGCAGGACGCCGAGGAGGCCTGCCAGGACACCCTCCTGGCAGTGGCGCGCAATATCAGCCGTTTCGAGGGGCGTGCCCGGTTCAGCACCTGGCTGCACATCGTGACGGCCAACTGCGCCAGGACCACCTACCGCTCGCTGAAGCGGCGCGCCGCCGAGCAGAGCTCGGACGAGCTGCCGCTGCAGCGCCCCGACGTCGCCCGGGTGAGCGTGATCGCCGGTTCCCGGCTGGACCTGCTCGACGCGATGGAGGCGCTGGAGGCCGACAAGCCCGAACTGGCCCAGGCGCTGGTGCTGCGCGACATCTGCCAGCTCGACTACAGCGAGGTGGCCGAGCAGCTGGGCATCCCCCTGGGCACCGCCAAGTCCCGCATCCACCAGGCGCGCAAGTACGTGCAGGGGGCGCTGGGCGACGCCTACGGGCTGTTCTGACCCCGCCCGCGGTGTTCCGGCCGCGCCACGGGTTCCCGGTCGTACCCGCGGGGCATGCCGACGTGTGAGGTCTCCGTCCGGCCCACGGCGTCCGGCGGGTGGTGCGCGTCTCCGCAACAGGGCTCGGCGCCACTCTTCGGGCCGATGTTCCGCAAACCGCCGACCCCGGGCGGCGGCTTCGCCGCTCGGCTCAGCTCCCGTATTTCGGGCGTGCGCGGCGCTGCCCGCCTGTTACCCTTGGCCGCGGTACCAATCGGGTACCACTGACGAAACCTCATCAGGAGAGCCGTAGCCCTTCCGGGACTACCCCACACGCCGTACCGGCGTGTGGTTTCCGCATTCAGCCGCGGCATTCTCCTGTTGTTGTTTCGTCGACACGTGAACTACCTGTCGCGGCTCTGACCTCGAACGAGGAGTTCACATGTCTGTTCGTCTCCTTCCCGCGACGGCGACTCATCTCGAGGCGTACGTCCGCGATCCCGGTGAGCTCGCCGAGCTTCTCGGCACCTCGCTGCCCGAGGGCTGGCCCGAGTTCCCGCAGGCCATCTCGTTCACTCTGGACCTGTTGCGTCAGCGACCGGACGAGGGCGAGTGGTGGATGTACTTCTTCCTCGACTCCGCAAGCGGTGACCTGGTCGGTTCCGGGGGCTACAAGGGCGCCCCCGTCGACGGCGCCGTGGAAATCGGCTACGAGATCGCGCCGGGGTTCCGCCGCCGCGGCCTCGGTGGCGCCGCCGCGGACGCGCTCGTCGCCCGCGCTTTCCAGCACGGAGAGGTCACCCGTGTGACCGCGCACACTCTGGCGGGTGACGCTGCTTCCGGTGGGGTGCTCCGCAACGCCGGATTCAGCGTCGACGCCCGGATCGAGGATCCCGAGCACGGCGCGGTCGAACGGTGGGTCCGCACCCGGGCGGAGTGACGGTCCGCGAGCTGACCGACTGGTGTGAGAGGCGCCGTGTTCCTCCGGTTCTCGTCGTGGATGCGGCGAGCTTGATGAGGTAGCTCGTTCATCGGTGTTCTCCTGCCGTGGCTCGTGCTCGTCCGTATGGACGACTCGGCCGCGGCGGGAGTCGCCGCCGCAACGGCAATCTGTCCGCCAGGTAACACGTTGTGTCTTGAATCGTGAGACGGGTGGTCAGGGTCCCCGCGCGGCGGGGTAGAGTGCAGGAGACCTGCCCGTCAGGTCCAAAACTGAATATTTGCTCATCCAGAGGGGTGGAGGGACCGGCCCTGCGAAGCCCCGGCAACCCTCCCGGTTCAAGACTCGTGATCTGACGAGGTCGGCCGGGACAGGTGCCAATTCCGGTCTGCGGCCAGGGTGGTCGCAGACGAAGATGAGGGAAAGGCCTCGCTTCATGGTGCTTGTGACCGCTGAGAACACCACCGCTTTCGCTCCCGCTCAGGACTTCGGACCGGCCGTCGCCCTGTCCTGCCGCGAGTGTGGTGCCCGCTACGACCTCGGCCCCAGCTTCGCCTGTATCGAGTGTTTCGGGCCCCTTGAGATCGCCTACGAGTTCGGCCGCGTGACCCGGGCTCAGATCGCCGAGGGGCCGACCAACATCTGGCGTTACCGCGCCCTGCTGCCCGTCCCGGCGGACGTGGCAGACAAGCCGAACATGGCCCCCGGCTGGACCAAGCTGGTCAGGGCCGACAACCTCGCCCGCGAGCTGGGCATCCGCTCGCTGCACGTCAAGGACGACTCCGGCAACCCCACGCACTCCTTCAAGGACCGCGTGGTGGCCATCGCCGTCGAGGCGGCCCGCAACTTCGGCTTCCACACCCTCTCCTGCTCCTCCACCGGCAACCTGGCGGGTGCCGTCACCGCCGCCGCCGCCCGCGCCGGGCTGGACGCGTGCGTGTTCATCCCCGCGAACCTGGAGGAGGCCAAGATCGTCATGGCCTCGGTGTACGGCGGCAAGCTCGTCGGCATCGAGGGGACCTACGACGACGTCAACCGCTTCTGCTCGGAGCTGATCGGCGACGAGCTGGGCGACCGCTGGGGCTTCGTCAACGTGAACCTGCGGCCCTACTACGCCGAGGGTTCCAAGACCCTGGCGTACGAGATCGCCGAGCAGCTCGGCTGGCGCATCCCGGACCAGGTCATCGTCCCGGTCGCCTCCGGCTCCCAGCTCACGAAGATCGACAAGGGCTTCAAGGAGCTGATCGCCCTCGGCCTGGTCGAGGAGAAGCCGTACAAGATCTTCGCGGCCCAGGCCGAGGGGTGCTCCCCGGTCTCGGCCGCCTACAAGGCGGGCCACGATGTGATCCGCCCGGTCAAGCCGGACACGATCGCCAAGTCGCTGGCGATCGGCAACCCGGCCGACGGCCCCTACGTCCTGGACATCGCCCGCCGCACCGGCGGGGCGGTCGAGGACGTCACCGACGCCGAGATCGTCGAGGCGATCCGCCTGCTGGCCAGGACCGAGGGCATCTTCGCCGAGACCGCCGGCGGTGTCACCGTCGGCGTCCTGCGCAAGCTGGTCGCCTCCGGGGTCCTGGACCCCGAGGCGGAGACCGTGGTCCTCAACACCGGCGACGGCCTGAAGACCCTCGACGCGGTGGCCGGCGAGGCGCGCCCCACCGCCGTCATTCGGCCTTCTCTTGACGCATTCCGTACGGCTATCGCCTGAAAATCGTGAAAGGTATTGAACTATGAGCGTTTCTGTACGGATTCCGACGATTCTCCGGACTTACACCGGGGGCGCCGCCGAGGTGAACGCGGAGGGCGAGACCCTTCGTGACGTTCTCCAGAAGCTGGACGCCGACTTCCCGGGGATCGGGGCGCGTATTCTCGACGACACCGGTAAGATCAGGCGTTTCGTGAACGTCTACGTCGGTGACGAGGACGTCCGCTTCGCCGACAACCTCGACACCGCCACTCCCGCGGGCGTGCAGGTCTCCATCATCCCGGCGGTCGCCGGAGGCTGACCCGCGCGCCGGACGCCCGCGCGCCCCGTGCCGTCCCGGTTCCGTTCCGGGAGGGGGCCACTCCCGCGGCCCCCGCGCCGGCGCCCGTCCCGCCCGACCCATCCGACCTCACCCGACACCCGCCCGGCTCTGCCTGGGCGGGTGTCGTGCTTTGAGACGTAAGCTCATATTTGTGACAGCGGAAAATAATGTAATCTTTGACTAACTAATTGTGATAGTCAAACTCTCCTCGCGCACTAAATGGGTCCGTAAAGAGGTAGTTTGTTGGTTGACTCTGTTGCCCAACCACGTCCCACAGGTATGGTCGAGGACGATCGACGTAGGCGATGTCTCCGCCTCGGAGATTGAGGACTTCGCGAGAGGAATGGGCGTCGTCCTCAAGCCCAGTAAGAGGAGTCGCAAGTGGCGCAGGGCACCGTCAAATGGTTCAACGCGGACAAGGGCTACGGCTTCATCGCGGTAGACGGTGGTAAGGATGTGTTCGTCCATTACTCCGCAATCCTGATGGACGGCTACCGCTCGCTCGAACAGGGCCAGCGGGTCGAGTTCGAGATCACCCAAGGCCAGAAGGGCCCCCAGGCGGAATCCGTCCGGGCGGTCTGACGTAGCCGTTCCGTGAATTCGGCGGAAAGATTCGGTGGATCCGGCGGCAGCGCAGTCCGCTGGAGCCGTCGTGCCCGGCCCGGTTCACCCTCTTGGCGGGTGGGCCGGGCCTCCGCTTCCGGCCGACGCAGGTCACGGGACCGCGGCTTGCACTCGACAGGGTAGAGTGCTAGACAGATGGTTGGCACTCACGGTTCGAGAGTGCCAACCCTGGATCGAGGCGATGGGGCCTGCCGAACGGAGTCGTGGGCCCACATGCCGTCGCGGGCGTCGACTCGGTCCGGTGCAAGCCACCCTGTCTTTGGGAGGTCTAGCCGTATGGCAGCCAAGATGATCTCGTTTAACGAGGACGCCCGGCGCGGTCTCGAGCGCGGTATGAACCAGCTTGCGGACGCCG
>NZ_BAAAVI010000127.1:0-12924 GCF_039534445.1 Streptosporangium fragile
AACACAGCCGGGTCAGAGCGTCCGAACCGCGACGCGCCAGCGTCGCCATAAACACAGCCATAAACACAGCAGTTAATGCAGCCGGGCCTCCGCGGCGTTCCAGAAGCGGATGAGGGCGGCGGCCGTCGTCTCGGGGGCCTCGACCGCCGGGGAGTGAGCCGCTCCCGGCACGACGACGCACTCGGCGCCCAGGCGTCGAGCCATCTCCGACTGCAGGTGGGGCGGCCAGCCGTCGTCGTGCTCGCCGTACAGGACCAGGGTCGGCACTTCGACCTCGGTCAGCTCGTCGCACCGGTCGGGGGCGGAGAGCACTTCTTCGGTCATCCGGTACATGCCGGTGATCGAGTTGGCGAACAGCCGCTTGCGAAGGAAGGCGACGATCTCGTCGGCGACCCCGGCGGACAGGGCTTCGGGTTCCAGGCGGCTGTGCCACATGTGTTCCAGGCCGACCTCGGGCAGCTCTGACATCATGACGCGGCCCGCGCGTTCGCGGGGGCCGACGATCGCCGCGGGGCCGGAGCTCATGAGCGTGTACGACGCGAACCGGGTCCGGCCGTCGATGACCGCCTCGCGGGTCACCAGACCGCCGAAGGAGTGGCCGACCAGGTGGATCGGCCCACCCTTGCCGATCACCTGTGCCAGCACGTCGACGTCGTTGCCGAGTGCGGCGCAGGTGTAGGCGGCGGGGTCGTCAGGGCCGGCGGTCTCGAACTGCCCCCGCATGTCGATCGCCACGACCTGCCTGCCGGACTGGGCCAGCGTCTGCAGCACCGCGATGAAGTCTTCCTTGCTGCCGGTGAGACCGGGGACCAGCAGCGCGGGCCAGCGCTCGGGGACGCCGCTGACGGGCAGCGCCTCCAGCGCGGCGAAGGCGCCCACCGCCGTCTCGATCTGGCGGGAGTGGACACCAGGAGGCAGGGTCAGAAAACGCGGCGTACTCACGTGGCCCCACGATACCTCTCTTGGCGGCATGTCTTTGTGCGTCTTGGGACGCGAAAAGGGGCGCCACCAGCCTGGTCGCGCCCCTTTTCACGCTGGTACGGCTAGTTCGGGCGACGTCCGCCCCGCTGCACTCCCCGCCCCTGCGCGCGACGGCGGTTCTGCACGCGCTCGGAGGCGGCCGAGGGGGCGATCTCGTCGTCGTCCGACGCGAGGTCGGGCGAACGGAAGATCACTGCGAACGGGCTCGGCGGGATGATCTTCTCGGGTTCCGGATGGGAGACCGGGGCCTCCAGGGCGGGCTCGCCGTCCCAGGACTCGGCCGCGGCGTCGTCCTCCCAGGGCTCCGCCTGCTCGCTGTCCCACCGCGGGGCGTCGGCCACCTGCTCGCGCCGGGTGCGGCGCGATCCGCGGGCGGGCTCCTCGGTCGGAGGCTCGACGCGGGCCGGGACCTCGGCCTCCGCGGCCAGGCTCACCTCGGGGTTGAGGCCGGCCTTGCGGGTGCGGCTCCGGCGGGGTGCCGCCTCGGCGGGCCGCTCCTCACGGCTGTCCTTGCGGGGTGCCACGTCCGTTTCCACCTCGGCGAGCTCGACGACAGGACCCTGGATCCCCTCGGCCTCGACCGGTGCCGGGGTCTCCTCGGTGACACGGCCGCCGCGGGTGCGGCGGCGTTCGCGGGGAGTGCGGGCGGGGCGCTCGCGACGCTCCTCACGGTCGTCGTCGCGTCCCCTGCGGGAGGAGCGGGAGCGGGTGCGCCCGGTCTCGCCGAGATCCTCGACCTCCTCGGCCGCCAGGCCGGCCCGGGACCGGTTGGCGTGCGGCAGCACGCCCTTGGTGCCCTCGGGGATGCCCAGGTCGCTGTAGATGTGCGGCGAGGTCGAGTAGGTCTCGACCGGCTCGCGGAAGTCGAGCGAGAGCGCGTTGTTGATGACCTTCCAGCGGGTGAGCTCCTCCCACTCCACGAAGGTCACCGCGACGCCCGTCCGGCCGGCCCGGCCGGTGCGGCCGATCCGGTGCACGTAGGACTTCTCGTCCTGCGGACAGTCGTAGTTGACGACGTGGGTGACGTCGTCGACGTCGATGCCCCGCGCCGCGACGTCGGTCGCGACCAGCACATCGATCTTGCCGTTGCGGAACGCCCGGAGGGCCTGCTCGCGCTGGCCCTGTCCCAGGTCCCCGTGGACGGCCGCGACGGCGAAGCCGCGCCGCTTGAGCTCGTCCGTGACCATGTCGCAGGCACGCTTGGTCTCGCAGAAGACCATCGTGAGCCCGCGTCCTTCGCACTGCAGCAGGCGCGACAGGATCTCGATCTTGTCCATCCGGTGCACGCGCCAGACGAACTGGGTCGTCTGCGGCGTCGCCTCGGCCTCGGCGTCGTTGTTCTCGGCCCGCACGTGGGTGGGGCGGTTGAGGTATCGCCGGGACAGGGCGACGATCTCGCCCGGCAGGGTCGCGGAGAACAGCATCGTCTGCCGCTCGGCCGGGACGAGCTTGATGATCTGCTCGATGTCGGGCAGGAAGCCCAGGTCGAGCATCCGGTCGGCCTCGTCGAGGACGAGCGCCTGGATCTGGCCGAGGTCCAGGTGCTTCTGCTTGACCAGGTCGAGCAGGCGGCCCGGGGTGCCGACGATCACGTCGACGCCCTGCTTGAGCGCCTCGATCTGGGGTTCGTAGGCGCGCCCGCCGTACACGGTGAGGATCCGTGAGCCGAGCTTGCCGGCGGCCGTCACCAGGTCTTCGGTGACCTGGACGGCCAGCTCGCGGGTCGGTACCACGACCAGCCCGCGGGGCTTCTTCCGGTTCTTCCTTGGCTTGCCGACACGCTGCAGCATCGCCACGCCGAAGGCGTAGGTCTTGCCGGTGCCGGTGCGCGCCTGGCCGATGATGTCCTGGCCGCTGAGCGCCAGGGGAAGTGCCATCTCCTGAATCGGGAACGGCGTGGTGATGCCCTCGGTTTCGAGGGCATCGGCGATCTCCGGTGTGACTCCGAGGTCTCGGAACGTCGTCAGCTTGGCCTGCCTAAATCTCCGTTGAAGGCAAGCCTGCCGGGACCACGGCAGAAAGCGTGCTCCCCGTGCCGGGTCCTCGCGGAAGGGCCAGCCCTCTCATGTCATCAGCGACCGCTGCGGCGTCACGCCGACTTTTGGGGGCGTCCGGGGGTGGATATCCCGGATTAACACGGTGCGGTCGCACTTTCACAGAGCAGTGTACTCGATACCACAACGGAGAACCGATTTCTTCGTATTCCCGCTGAATCGCCGGGCCCGTCAGCTCGTAGGCTGCGTCCATGAGTGATTCCCCTCCCGGCGTGGCCGACCTGCTCGGCGTCCTCGCCTACGCCGAGCTGACCGCGTTCCTCAGGCTCGCCGAAGACGCCACCCGGCACGCGCCCTCGCTGACCGACCGGGCGGCGCTCGGCGGTCTCGCCGCGGTCGAGTACGCGCACTTCGAGCTTCTCCGCGACCGGCTCGCCTCCCTCGGCGTGGACCCGGAGGAGGCGATGGCGCCGTTCACCGGGCCGCTGGACGACTGGCACGCCCAGACCGCGCCGGGGGACTGGCTGGAGGCGCTGGTGAAGGCCTATGTCGGCACAGGGATCGCGCTCGACTTCTATCGTGAGGCGGCCACCCGGGTGGACGATGGGACGCGCAACCTCGTCGAGGAGGTGCTGGCGGACGAGGGACGCTCGCAGTTCGCGGTCGACCGGGTCAGCGTGGCGCTCCGGGAGGATCCCAAGCAGAGCGGGAGGCTGGCGCTGTGGGCCAGGCGGCTGGTCGGTGAGGCGCTGAGCCAGGGGCAGCATGTGGCGGCGGCCAGGCCGGAGCTCGCCACGCTGCTGGTGGAGGCCTCGGGGGAGGACATCGGCCGGATGTTCGCCCGGCTCACCGAGGCGCACGGCAAGCGCATGGCCGCTCTCGGCCTCACCCCCGGCCCCTGAGCCCGGTGCGACCGCGCCTCCCGGACCCGGCCCCGGGGACCGGTCCGCTTGATCGACCCGCGTCAGGCGGTGAACGGCTGTAGCGTGCGAGGCATGAGGGCCTCGCGCCGCTACGGCACTTCCTTGACACGATGTGGACCCAACCGCTGGACTTCGCGTCCCGTGCTGCGCAGGGGGAGCGCGGGCTGCCCCGCGATCGGCCGGGGACGGGAGCATCTACGCCGGATCAGACGCCCGCACGGCTGCGGCCTCGGCGAGCGGGACGGGTGCTCCGGCGCCTGAACGGGGTGGTGCCTCCCGTGGCCGGGCGTGGCCGCCCGGCGGGGGCGCACATCGGATTCACGGGGCACCCGCCACGCCGTGGGAGACGGCCTGGCGGGTGCCCCGTGAATCCGTCAGAGCGTGCTGCCGAAGCCGACGGCGCGCGGCCCCTCCTCGCCGATCTCGATGAAACCGAGTGCGGCGGTCGGGACGATGATCCTGCGGCCGTCGGCATCGTCGATGGTGAAGACACCTGTGTTGGACGAGAGCGCGGCCCCGAGCGCGTTCTCGATCTCCTCTGCCGTGAGGTCGGTCTCCACTATGAGCTCGCGGTGCACGGAACGTACGCCGATCTTGATTTCCATCGTGCTCCCTTTCGACGGGGGTTGCTCGTCCCATGGTCGCCCCATCGCCGATGCGACGCGCCGGTTGATCGCGCCAAGCGAACAGTTGATCGCGTGAGGCGAACAGGCGCGCCTCAGTGTTCGGTGTTGGTGCGCGGGAAGCCGGAGATGCCGCGCCACGACAGGCGGGCGATGAGCTGGGTGGCGGCGTCCTTGGGGATGGAACCGGCGCTGCTGATCCAGTAGCGGGCGCTGACCTCGGCCATGCCGACCAGCCCGACGCCGAGCAGGCGCGCCTCGTCGCTGGAGCACCCGGTGTCCTCCTGGATGACCTGGCTGATCATCTCGGCGCTCTCGCGGAGGTTGCGCTCCATGCGCTGGCGGACCGGGGCGACGTTGCGCAGATCCGACTCGAACACCAGGCGGAACGCCTCACCCTGGCTGGAGACGAAGTCGAAGAAGGCGCCGATCGCGGCGTGGACGCGCTGTTTGTTGTCGGTCGTGGAGGCGAGCGCGTCGCGGCAGCGGGCGATCATGTCGTCCACGTGCAGGTCGAGCAGGGCCAGGTAGAGCTCCTGCTTACCGGGGAAGTGCTGGTAGAGCACCGGCTTGCTCACTCCGGCGCGCTCGGCGATCTCGTCCATCGCGGCCGCGTGATAGCCGTTCTCCACGAACACTTCCTGCGCCGCGCTGAGCAACTGGCGGCGGCGGGCTGTCCGGGGCAGACGGGTGCCCCGGGGTTTGGCGTCCGGGGTAGCGGTCACGGCGGTCTCCTAGCGTGAAGCTCCTGGCGTTCTGGGTCATCCTACGCGTCGGTAACAGGACTCAACGATAGTCGTCCTCGTCGATCTCGACCGTGAGTCTCTGCTCGAAGGCGTCGGCGGGGTCGACCTCGACGGGGATGTCCTCGGGCCAGGAGGAGCCGTCCTCGTGTGCCGCGCGCCGCTGCTCCGAGGCGTCGGCCGGGTCGGTCTCCGGCGAGAGGTCGCGGGGCCAGTCCGAGGCGTTCTCGCGTACGGGCCGGTGCTGCTCGGCGGCGTCGGCCTCCGGCGTCTCGATAGAGGTCTCCGCGAAGAGACCGTCGGTGGTTTCCCCACGGGGTCTGTCGCCGCGCACGTTCATCTCAGGCATCCCCTGTCCTTTTCCGGGCTCAGGACGTCTCATGTCCTCACCGGGCTCCTGCAAACGCCGGACACCGCCCAGGGTACGACCTCGAATCGCACGCGCCGAGAAAGGCGGGGCATCGGATGGCCCATGGCGGGTACCTGCCGCGTTGGTGAGGTTTTCCATGCGGTTGACGGCATTTCCGAACATCTGCGCGAAACTTAAGGGAAAGCTCCACGTCAGGGGAGAATGCCATGCGGAGCATCTGGAAGGGCGCGGTCTCGTTCGGGATGGTCACGATCCCGGTGGGCCTGCACCCCGCGACCGAGCAGCGCAACGTTACCTTCCACCTGGTGCACCGGGACGACGGCGGGCGAGTCAGGTTCCGTCGCGTCTGCGAGGTGTGCGAGGAGGAGATCCCCTACGCCGAGGTGGCCAAGGGGTACGCGCTCCCGTCCGGGGAGATGGTGGTCCTCACCGGGGACGACTTCGACGACCTGCCGCTGTCCACCTCGCGCAGGATCGAGGTGCTTCAGTTCAGCCCGGCCGGCCAGATCGACCCGATCCTGTTCGCCAAGTCCTACTACCTGGAGCCGGACGAGGCGGGCATCAAGCCCTACGTGCTGCTCCGCGACGCGCTCGAACGCTCGGGGCGGGTGGCGATCGTCAAGGTCGCCCTGCGGCAGCGCGAGTCGCTCGCGACGCTGCGGGTCAGGGACGGGGTCTTCGTGCTGGAGACGATGCTCTGGCCGGACGAGGTGCGCGCGGCGGAGTTCCCCTTCCTCGACGAGGCGGTGGACGTCCGCGACCAGGAGACGAGGATGGCCGTCTCCCTCATCGAGTCGATGACCGCCGACTTCGATCCCTCGCGTTACACCGACTCCTACCGTGAGGCGGTCCACGAGGTCATCGAGGCGAAGGTCGCGGGCAGGGAGACGGTCCGCCCGGAGGCCCCGGCGGAGAAGGGGCCGGAGGCCGATCTGATGGCCGCGCTCCGCGCCAGCGTCGAGGCCGCCAAACGGAGCGGTGGGGCTCCGGCCGCGTCCGGAGCCGCGGGGAAGGCCGCTTCCGGAGCCGCGGGGAAGGCCGCTTCCGGTGAGGGGAAGGCCCCTCGCAAGCGGAGGTCGCGCCGCTCGGCGTGAGCGGGGGCGGACGCCGGGGACGGTGCGGGACGGTGCGGGTCGGTGTGAGCGGGGGCGGACGCCGGGGGCGGCGCGGGCGCGGACGGCGCACGACGAGGGCGCCGCGGGCCGGAACCCGGTGGCGCCCTCGTCCGCGGTGTCACGAGCGATGGAAACCCACGCCTTTTTCACCGAGAGGTAAGGTGCTCGAGAACTGCATTCCGAGTGCCCGCGCTCCCCGTATGGCCGGCGTTTTCCCGAGGGAATGCGCGACTCTGGGGAATGCGGGCACTCCACGCCTCCGCTGTGGGGCCGGAGTTCTTCGCGACTGCGAACTCGGCGGCGTCCGGCCGGAATATTCCGGCCGGACGCCGACCTGAACTAAAGCGCGACCCCGGTGCGGTCACTATCCGTGGCGCTCACCGTTTCCGGAGCGGGTCACGGGGTGTAGTGGTGGTGGCCGCGGTGGTGGTCGCGGTCACGGTCGATCTCGAACTGCGCCTGACGCTGACGCTGCTCGTTCTCGTTCTCGTTGTCGCTGTTGACGTTGTTGTTGTTGACGTTGTTGTTGTGAACGATCAGCCTGAGACGCTTGTGGTGGCAGCGGTGGTGGCGGAAGCCACAACCGCCAAAGCCCCAGCCGCGGCAGCCGCAGCCGCGACGCCAGCCGCAACCGCCGCCCCAGTGGGTCTGGAAGCCGCTGATGGTGGTGACGGCGGTGCCGGCGCTGGCGCTCGTGGCGGTGGTCGCCGCGCCCAGGCCGACGACTCCGCCGGTCAGCGCCGTGCTGATCGCGAGCCCTGCGATGACGCTCTTGAGCTTGGGCATTGCGTTTCCCCCTTGAAAGGATCGGTTGCCCCCGTATTCGACTTTTCCCGATTTCTCGGAAATCGTCTGGGATGACCGTGGAGGGGTCATCCCTGGTTGTCATGGTTTCCGGTCATGTGGCCCGACAAACAGAGATCAGGCGCTTTTACGCTCCCCTTATCTCTTTATTGATGATGTTGGACTCTTATTATTTATTTTGAAGGGAAATGTCCTTAATGTCGCTTTTGTTCCCGCCACTGTCCGGGGCGGGATATCGTCGGACGGAAGGTGTTTCGAGCTGGAGGGGGACGTGCGGTGGGCACTCCGATCCCGGTGTGGCCGGGCGAGATGGTCGATCTGGGTGAGCGGCGGATCCACGTGAGGTCGACCCCGCGCGGTCCGGCCGAGACCGCCGTCTACGTCCACGGCCTCGCGGGCTCCGCCACCAACTGGACCGACCTGATGGGCGAACTGTCCGACGTGGTGACCGGCTACGCCGTCGACCTGCCCGGGGCCGGGTACTCACCGGAGCCGCCGGACGGCGACTACTCCGTCGCCGCGCACGCCGCGACCGTCGCCGCGCTGATCGAGCGGGTCTCCGACGGCCCCGTCCACCTGTTCGGCAACTCCCTGGGCGGCGCCGTCTCGGTGCGGGTCGCCGCGGGCCGGCCCGACCTGGTCCGCTCCCTCACCCTCGTCTCGCCCGCCCTGCCCGATCTGCTGCCCCGGTACGGCCCGGCCCGGGTCGCCCTGTCCACGGTCCCCCGGCTCGGGGAGTGGGGCGCGAACCGGCTGCGTCTCCTGCCCGTCGAGCGCAGGATCGGCGCCACGCTCGCCATGTGCTACGCCGACGCCGGCCGGGTCCACCCGGACCGGCTGCGGGAGGCGGTCGAGGAACTGCGCCGCAGGGACGGCCTGCCGTACGCCGGGATCGCGCTGCTCAACTCCGCCCGGGGCATCGTCGCCGAGTACTTCCGGCGCGGTGAGGAGAGCCTGTGGCAGCAGGCCGCCCGGGTGACCGCGCCCACGCTCGTCATCCACGGCCGCCACGACCGGCTCGTCCACCCGCGTATGGCCGCCCGTGCGGGCCGGACGTTCCCGCACGTGAGGCTGGTGCTCCTGCCCGACGCCGGGCACGTCGCCCAGATGGAGGTGCCCGGCAGGGTGGCCCGGGAGGCCCGCATCTTGATAGGTGAGACCGCCCTCACGTCGATTGGGGAATGACCGGGGCGTCCGGTTAGTTTGTGAGTGGTGCGTGCTGCGCTAGCCGTATCTTCACGACCCCTGAAACGGGAGCAGAACTGTGTCGTTGCCACCGCTGGTAGAGCCGGCAGCCGAGCTGACCGTCGACGAGGTGCGCCGCTACTCGCGTCACCTGATCATCCCGGACGTGGGCATGGCCGGGCAGAAGCGCCTGAAGAACGCCAAGGTGCTCTGTGTGGGCGCCGGCGGTCTCGGCTCCCCCGCGTTGATGTATCTCGCGGCCGCGGGCGTGGGCACCCTCGGCATCATCGACTTCGACGTCGTCGACGAGTCCAACCTCCAGCGTCAGATCATCCACGGCCAGTCCGACGTGGGCCGCCCCAAGGCGGAGAGCGCCGCGGCCAGCGTGCGGGAGATCAACCCGCTCGTCGACGTGGTGGTCCACAACGAGGCGCTGACCAACGACAACGTCATGGAGATCTTCTCCCGGTACGACCTGATCGTGGACGGCACCGACAACTTCGCCACCCGCTACATGGTGAACGACGCCGCGGTCCTCCTCGGCAAGCCGTACGTCTGGGGCTCGATCTACCGCTTCGACGGCCAGGCCAGCGTCTTCTGGGCCGAGCACGGCCCCTGCTACCGCTGCCTCTACCCCGAGCCCCCGCCGCCCGGCATGGTCCCCTCGTGCGCCGAGGGCGGCGTGCTCGGCGTGCTGTGCGCGTCGATCGGCTCCATCCAGGTCAACGAGGCCATCAAGGTCCTGACCGGCGTCGGCGAGCCGCTGGTCGGCCGTCTGATGATCTACGACGCCCTGGAGATGAACTACCGCTCGGTCAAGGTCCGCAAGGACCCCGAGTGCGTGCTCTGCGGCAAGAACCCGACGGTCACGCAGCTCCTCGACGACTACGAGGCCTTCTGCGGCGCGGTCTCCGAGGAGGCCCAGCAGGCCGCCTCCGGTTCCACGATCACCGCCGCGGAGCTCAAGTCCTGGCAGGACCGGGGCGAGAACATCTACGTCGTCGACGTCCGTGAGCCGAACGAGTACGAGATCGTGTCGATCCCGGGTGCCGTGCTCATCCCCAAGGGGGAGTTCCTCAACGGCTCCGCCCTGGAGAAGCTCCCGCAGGACAAGAAGATCGTCCTGCACTGCAAGTCCGGTGCCCGCTCCGCCGAGTGCCTGGCGATCGTCAAGAACGCCGGGTTCTCCGACGCCGTCCACGTCGGCGGCGGCGTGCTGAGCTGGATCAAGACGGTCGACCCCAGCCTGCCGGCCTACTGACCCGTACGACCCCGGCCCGTACGACCGGACGCCCCGTGGAGCACCCGCTCCGCGGGGCGTCCGTCATTCCGGGGTGAGGCTGATCCCCGACCCGGCGACGATGGCCTGCAGGGCGGAGACGTGGGCCAGGTAGGCCTGCCGGCCCCGTGCCGAGAGCCGGAGCCAGGTGCGGGGCCGCTTGCCCACGTATCCCTTGCGGATCTCGACGTACCCGGCCGCCTCCAGCGCGGAGGCGTGTTTGGAGAGCACCGAGTCGCTCACCTCGACCTGGTCGCGGACGAAACCGAACTCCGCCTCCTCCGCGGCCGCCAGGAGTGAGACGATCCGCAGCCTCGCGGGCGGGTGGATGACGGGGTCGAGCCCGGTCATCGGCCTTCGACCCGGGCTGCCAGCCGCCGCGATATCCAGCGGGCGACGAGCGGCCCGGTGGCCGCCATGAACGCCGTCATCACCAGGCAGCCGTACGTTCCGGCGTAGCGGACCTCCGCGCCGGCCAGCGGGAAGGCCACGGCGAACGCGACGGCCACGCTCGACAGGACCCAGCCCGCGTACCCCAGCATGGCCCCGCGCTCGATGACGCTGCGATGGGCGCGCATCCGGGAGCCGAGGGCCAGCTTGAGCGTCATCGCGACGAGCGCGGCCGTCAGCGCGACGATCACGGTGACCGTCACCGCCGGGGCGGTGCCCGGCTCGGTGGCGAACGTGACGCCGGTGGCGAAGAGGGCCACACCGGTGGTGAACCAGGCGGGGAACGAGGGTTCGGCGCGTAGGGCCCGCGCCTGGGTGGTACGCGCGTCGGCCAGGCTGCGCGCGGCGTCCTCGGGGGAGATGTTCATCCGGGCTCCTTTTCTCTTTCCAGTTGGGAAAGTACTTTCCACTTTCCAGATCGTCAAGTACTTTCCGCGGCATCGGATCCGGACGGAACGGCGGATGACACCCGCCTTGCCGCATTAAGGTCGAGGGCGTGAACGAAGTCCCAGGTCGGCGGCTGCGCTCGTGGCTGACGCCGGCCGTGGCCTCGGCACTGGCGCTGCTCTGCGCGGTCGTGGCCGGGGTTTCGGCCAGCGCCGCCGGGACGGAGCTCATCCGCGGTCCGACCGCCGCCGAGCTCGACAGGGCCGCGGTCGGCGAGGTGGCCCGGCGCTGGCGGGCCTGGCCCGCCGGGAAGATCTTTCCCGAGACCGTCCGCTACGCCGCCGAGCAGGGTGGTGAGGAGAGGGCGCGCAGGGTGGGCATCTCGCCGGAGACCCGCTGCGACCGGGCGGTGGACGCCGGGCTGCGTACGGTGCTCCGCCGGTCGGGCTGCCTGGGCGTGCTGCGCGCCACCTACCTCGACGCGCTCCAGGGAATCGTCGTCACCGTCGGCGTCGTGGCCTTCGCCGACGAGGTGGGCGCGGCCGGGGCCAAGACGGCGCTGTCCCGGACGGGCCGCCCCTCACCCGGCCTGCGGGCGCTGGCCTTCCCCGGCACCGTGAGCGAGCGCTTCACCTCCAGGGGGCGCCAGGCGGGTCTCGTGCGCCAGGCGGGGCCGTACGTGGTCATGGCCACGGCCGGGCAGATCGACGGCCGCCCCGCCGGAGCGGTCGGCGAGCAGCGGCCGACCCTGTTCGCCTTCACCGGTGACATCGCCGACCGCGTCCTCGCAGGCCTGTCCACGCCCGTCCACCCCGACTGCCGGTCCGGGGAGTGGCGGTGCTGAGGCGTCGCGTCGCGGCGGTCGCGGCCGCGGTGTTCGCGCTGCTGACGCAGGCCCCCACCCCGGCCGCGCTGGCCGACGGCGTCCGGGACAGTCAGCGACAGGTGATGCGGACCCTGGACCTGCCCACCGCCTGGCGGATCTCCAAGGGCGACGGCGTGACCGTGGCCGTGCTCGACTCGGGGGTCGACGCGGCCCACCGCGACCTGGCGGGTTCGGTCATCGAGGGCAGGGACTTCACGGCCGGGTCCAATCCGCCGGGGGTGAAGCCCCTGAAGCTGCATGGCACGTACATGGCCTCCCTGATCGCCGCGCACGGTCACGGGCCCGGCGGGACGGACGGGGTGGTCGGCGTCGCGCCGGAGGCGAGGATCCTGTCGGTCCGGGTCATCCTGGAGGACGAGGAGCCCGGGTTCCGGGAGTTCAACACCGCGGAGCGCTACGAGAACGTGGTGGCCAGGGGCATCAGGTACGCCGTGGACCACGGTGCCGACGTGATCAACATGTCGATCTCCAAGGAGCTGGCGACCCGGCAGGAGCGCGCGGCGATCCGCTACGCGATCTCCAAGGGGGTGGTGCTCGTCGCGGCGGCCGGCAACGAGGGCGCCGGCAGGCCCGATGCCGCCGGCTACGCGCCCTACTCCTACCCCGCCGCCTTCCCGGGGGTGGTCTCGGTCGCCGCCACCGACCGGCGACTGCGCCGGGCCGCCTTCTCCAACCGCAACCCCTCGGTGCTGCTGGCCGCGCCGGGGGTCGACATCCTGGGCGCCGGGCCCGGGGACGAGTACTGGGTCGGCCGCGGCACCTCGCAGGCGACCGCGCTGGTGTCGGGGGTCGCCGCCCTCATAAAGGCGAAATATCCAAAAATGTCGCCCGCGTTGGTCGTCCAGGCGCTCACCGCGGGGACGACCCGGCGGCCCCGCGGCGGGTACGACACCGGCCTGGGGTTCGGCGTCGTCAACGCCTCCCGGGCCCTCGCCGAGGCCGCCAGGATCTCCCGGCACACCCTCACCGCCGACGGCGCCGGCGCCCACGATCCCGAGCGGCCGCTGAGCCGGCCGCCGGCACCGGTGCGGGTGGTCCACCGTGACCGGCGCATGATCACCGTGTACGGCGGGGTGGCCGTCGCCGCCGGGCTCGGCGCCGTCGCCTCGCTCGCGGTGGTCGCCGTGTCCCTCGGCCGCGCGCGCTCCCCGAGAGCCGCCGCGCGGCCCGCCCGCGACCCGGTC
>NZ_BAAAVI010000128.1:0-12605 GCF_039534445.1 Streptosporangium fragile
ACGAGATCGCGGCGTTCTTCCACGTCTCGCTGAACTGGACGACCTACGTCGGCCGTTTCCTGGTCTTCGCCGCTCCGCTGGTGGCCTACATCGTCACCTACCGGATCTGCCTCGGCCTGCAGCGCAGCGACGCGGCCGTCATCGGCCACGGCGTGGAGTCCGGTGTGATCAAGCGGCTGCCCCACGGTGAGTACATCGAGGTGCACGTCCCGCCGAACGAGGGCATCAAGGCCCACGTGCGGGGCAAGGAGCCGATTCCGGTCGTCGCCGGGACCGACACCGACGGCCGGGGCATCCCGCCCAAGGGCATGCGCGGCCCGCTCGGCAAGCTCCGGGCCACGATGAGCAAGAACTACGGTGGCGAGAAGATCCCGCTGGACGGCGAGCACGGCGACGGCCACCACGAGGAGGAGCACGCGGCGGTCGGCCACGGCGAGGAGAAGTCCCTGACCCGCTGACCGGCGGCGGAAGTTGAAGGCCACAGGACGAGGCCCGGACACCACGGTGTCCGGGCCTCGTCCTGTGCGGGGCGGGCACCCGGCCCGTCCCGCCCCGGGTGCCCGCCCTACGGACCCCGTGCACTCCCCGCAGCCCTTGCGGGGGACTTCCGTCAACGCGGTGGCTCCCGCCGACGCCGCAGCCCCGGGGTCGCGAACTCCCCGCAGACCTCAAAGGCCCCCGTTCAACGCCACAGCCCCCACCGACGCCACACCCTCGGGGTCGTGGACTCCCCGCAGACCCCACAAGGTCCCCGCTGAACGCCACGGCCCCGGGGTCGTGGGCTTCCCGCGGGCCCCGGGTGGCTCCGTCAGGCCTTCTCGGTGGTGAAGTGCTTGAGGCTGCTCCACTTGAGCCACTGCTTCCAGTCTTCCTGCCAGTGGCCCCAGCCGTTGGTGGGCTCCAGTCGGCGAGGCGTGCCCGTGATGATGATGGGGTCGCCGATCAGCGTGTTGTCGATGAACCACTTGGCGTTGGCCGGGCTGACGTTGACGCAGCCGTGGCTCACGTTGGCGGCCCCCTGCGACCCGACCGACCAGGGCGCGCTGTGGACGTACTCGCCGCTGTTGGAGATGCGGACGGTGTTGTAGACCGTCATCCGGTAGTAGCCGGGGGAACCGGGCCCGATGCCGGGCGAGACCATGATGGTGACCGGCTCACGGGACATGGCCAGGTGCACGCCGCTGGTCGTGTGGTACTTCCAGACACCGCCCTTGCCGGCGCTCATCGGGATCCGGCGGACGACCCTGCCGTCACGGCGCACGATCAGGTGGTGCGTGAGGGTGCTGCCCCGGGTGATCTGGGAGCGGCCGACCCTGAAGTCGAGGGTCCGGTTCGCCGCGCCGTACAGGCCCCCGCCGCCGTGCACACCGGCCAGGCGGGCCTCGACCCGGACCTTGGTGTGGGCGGGCCAGAAGGTCTTCGGGCGGAAGTGCACCGTGCGGCTGTCGAACCAGTGCCAGGCGCCGAGAACCGGTTTGGAGGTGCTGACCAGCAGGTTCCGCTCGACGGAGACCCGGTCGGTGATCTCGCGGTCGAAAGTGATCATCACCGGCATGCCGACACCGACGGTCAGGCCCGTCAGGTCCTCGCTCGGCAGGAGGCTCTCGATGGCGAAGGTGCCCTTGCTCTTGACCGTGGAGAAGGTGGAGGTCGTCTCGGTGACCGCGCCGGCCTCGTTGACCGCGGTCGCGGAGACCTCGTAGGTGGCCCCTGGAGCCGCCGTGCCGCGGCTGCGCCACTGGGTGCCGTCCGCGCTCAGTATGCCCGGCAGGGAGCCTCTGGCGCCCTTCACGGCCCTGACCACGACCTTCTGCAGCGTGCCGCCCTGCGCGGCGACCAGGACGGTGGCGTCGGTCGGCACCCCCGTGGCCCTGTCCAGGGGCGCCACCCTGATGGCCGCCGCGACGGGTTCGGGGGTTTGGGACGCGTCCCCGCCCCGCACCGCGGTGGTGCCGGAACAGGAGACGGTCAGCAGCGCCAGGGCCAGCGCTCCCACCCCCCGAGCCGAACGACGGATCGCGTGCCCCACATGAACTCCCCTGTTCCGGACTGATCTCCCGTATCAGTTATTACCCGGAGTGAGCAGTCGACCACATCGGACATCCCACCTGCGTCTTCAATAAACGCCAAAAAGCGGACCACGGAAGGTTCCCGTGGTCCGCTCTCCGGCGGGATAGGCGGGGTCAGTGCGAGAAGTGGCCCCGGTAGTACTCGAACACGAAGCCGATCATGCTCATGATGATCGCGAACACGCCGATCAGGAACAGCCACCAGCCGATGACGAAGCCGACGGCGCTGAGCGCGACGGCCAGGCAGACGAAGAGCGGCCACCAGCTGTGCGGGCTGAAGAAGCCGAGCTCTCCCGCGCCGTCGCTGATCTCGCCCTGCTTGTTGTCCTCCGGCTGGTCGCCGATGCGGCGGGCCGTGTACATCAGGTAGTAGCCGATCATGAAGGCGAAGCCGACCGAGATGGCCATCGCCGTCGTGCCGACCGGTTCCTTGGACCAGAACCAGTAGACGACGTCCACCGCGGCGAAGAAGATGCCGCAGAGGATGAACAACCAGCCCTGAACCTTCATCGGGAATCCTCCAGCTCACGAGCGGGCGTGATGTAGGGGTGCTTCAGGTCGAACGCCGGGCGCTCGGAGCGGATGCGCGGCAGCGAGGTGAAGTTGTGCCGCGGCGGCGGGCAGGAGGTCGCCCACTCCAGGGAGTTGCCGAATCCCCACGGGTCGTCCACGGTGACCTGCGGAGCGGTCTTGTGGGTCTTCCAGACGTTGTAGAGGAACGGCAGCGTGGAGGCGCCCAGCAGGAACGCGCCCACCGAGGAGACCATGTTCAGGTCGGTGAACCCGTCGATGGGGCTGTAGTCGGCGTAGCGGCGCGGGAAGCCCTGGGCGCCCAGCCAGTGCTGGACCAGGAACGTGGCGTGGAAGCCGATGAACAGCGTCCAGAAGTGGACCTTGCCCAGGGTCTCGTTCATCATCTTGCCGGTGAACTTGGGCCACCAGAAGTAGAAGCCGGCGAACATCGCGAAGACGACGGTGCCGAAGACCACGTAGTGGAAGTGGGCCACCACGAAGTAGGAGTCGGACACCTGGAAGTCGAGCGGCGGGGAGGCGAGGATGACGCCGGTGAGGCCGCCGAACAGGAAGGTGACCAGGAAGCCGATCGAGAAGAGCATCGGCGACTCGAACGTCAGGTGGCCGCGCCACATGGTGCCGATCCAGTTGAAGAACTTCACCCCGGTGGGCACCGCGATGAGGAACGTCATGAACGAGAAGAACGGCAGCAGCACCTGGCCGGTCGGGAACATGTGGTGCGCCCACACGGTGATCGACAGACCGGCGATGGCGATGGTCGCGCCGACGAGGCTGATGTAGCCGAACAGCGGCTTGCGGCTGAAGACCGGCAGGATCTCGGTCACGATGCCGAAGAACGGCAGCGCGATGATGTACACCTCGGGGTGGCCGAAGAACCAGAACAGGTGCTGCCAGAGCAGCGCGCCGCCGGTCTCGGAGGCGAAGATCTGGGTGCCCAGCTTGCGGTCGGCCTCCAGGGCCAGCAGGGCGGCGGCGAGCACCGGGAAGGCCATCAGCACCAGGATCGAGGTGAGCAGGACGTTCCAGGTGAACATCGGCATGCGGAACATGGTCATGCCGGGGGCCCGCATGCAGACGATCGTGGTGATGAAGTTCACCGAGCCCAGGATCGTGCCCAGACCGCTGATGGTCAGGCCCATGATCCACAGGTCACCGCCGATGCCGGGCGAGCTGATCGCGTTCGACAGCGGGGTGTAGGCGAACCAGCCGAAGCTGGCGGCGCCGTTCGGGGTGAGGAAGCCCGACAGGGCGATGGTGCTGCCGAACAGGAACAGCCAGTAGCTGACCATGTTGAGGCGCGGGAACGCCACGTCCGGCGCGCCGATCTGCAGCGGCATCAGCTCGTTGGCGAAGCCGGCGAACAGCGGCGTCGCGAACATGAGCAGCATGACCGTGCCGTGCATGGTGAACAGCTGGTTGAACTGCTCGTTGGTGGTGATCTGCAGGCCCGGCTGCGCCAGCTCCGCTCGCATGATCAGCGCCATCACGCCGCCGATCAGGAAGAACACGAACGAAGTGATCAGATAGAGGTGCCCAATGATCTTGTGGTCAGTGGACGTCATCCACTTGACGATGACCGAACCCTTCCGGGTTGGCACCTGCATGGGGGAGATGACTTCGGTATGTGCGGTCACTGGGCACCCGCCTGGCTAGCGATGTACTGGTCGAACTCGGCCTGTGGCACAAGCTTCACCGAGAAGAGCATCTTGCTGTGGTCCACGCCGCACAGCTCGGCGCAGCGGCCGGCGAAGGTGCCGGTCCTGTCGAGGGTCTTGACCTCGAACCTGTTGTCGTTGACGCCGGGGATCACGTCGCGCTTGAAATGGAACGCCGGAACCCAGAAGGAGTGGATGACGTCCGGCGAGACGAGGTCGAACTCGACATTCTTCCCGGTCGGCAGCACCAGCTGGGGGCCCTGGGTGTAGTCGTTGACCGGCTTGCCGACGACCTGGGCGGTCTTGCCGTTGTACTCCGTCGTGAAACGCCAGCTCCACTGGAAGGCCTCGACCTTGACCTTCACGTCGGCCTTGCCGGAGATGGAGGTGATGTAGTTCTGGTCACGGGCGGTGAAGTAGAAGAAGACACCGACCATGATGATCGGCACCACCGTGTAGAGGATCTCGATCGGCAGGTTGTACCGCACCTGGGGCGGCAGCTGCTCCTTGGAGTTCTTCCTCTTGCGGTGGAAGGCCACAGACCAAAGGATCAGGCCCCACACGACCACGCCGGTGGCGAGGGCGGCGATCCAGGACCCGTTCCAGAGACTCTGGACGGCGTTGGACTGCTCGGTGACCCCCTTGGGCAAGCCACCTCGGGACCAGTCTTCGGCACTGCACGCCGTCACGGACACCAGCAGCAGCGCCAGAGCGGCAGCGCGTGGCACCCGGCGGCGGGCCAACGGACGCCGTGCAGAACGGCGGGTCGGACTCACGGATCGCCTACCCCACAGATGGAGCCCAGGAGTCACTCCTGGGCGGTTGTTTGTTCACGTTCAAAGGTTGTAGTTCACAGCTTCACGCTGGGGGACACATTAGCGCGGACCACCCCCGCCCTCCCCCGCAGCCCCCGCTTGCGCCGCGCGTGGTGCGACGATTGAGGGGTGGCGTACTTCGACGCGGCCTCCACGGAGCCGCTGCACCCCCAGGCGCGCGAGGCTCTCGTCGCGGCCCTCGACGTCGGCTGGGCCGACCCCGCGAGGCTCTACGGCTCCGCCCGCCGGGCAAGGATGTTACTGGAACAGGCGAGGATCGAGGTCGCCGAGGCGCTCGGCGTCCGGCCCGACGAGGTGTCCTTCACCTCCTCCGGCACCCAGGCCGTGCACCTGGGCGTCCTCGGCACCCTGCACGGGCGCCGCAGGGCGGGCCGGCGCCTGGTGACCTCGGCGGTGGAGCACTCCAGCGTGCTGCACGCCGCGGGCGTCCACGAACGCGGCGGCGGCTCGGTCGAGACGGTCGGCGTCGGCGTCACCGGCGCGGTGGACCCCGCGGCCTTCCGCGAGGCGGTCCTCGCCGAGGGCACGGCCCTGGCCTGCCTGCAGAGCGCCAACCACGAGGTCGGCACGGTCCAGCCGATCGCCGAGGTCGCGGCGGCGTGCGCCGAGGCGGGCGTGCCGCTGCTGGTGGACGCGGCCCAGACGGCGGGCCGGATGCCGCTGCCCGGCGGCTGGTCGGTGCTGACCGCGAGCGCGCACAAGTGGGGCGGCCCGGCCGGGGTGGGCGTGCTGGTGATCCGCAAGGGCACCCGGTGGCGCACCCCGCTTCCCGAAGACGACCGCGAGCAGCGCCGGGTGCCCGGTTTCGAGAACGTGCCGGCGATCGTCGCGGCGGCCGCCGCGCTGCGGGCCATGGTCGCCGAGTCGGCCCTGGAGTCGGCCAGGATCTCGGCGCTCGTCGACCGCATCAGGACCGAGGTGCCCCGGCTGGTCCCGGACGTCGAGGTCATCGGCGATCCGATCGCACGAGCGCCGCACATTGTCACCTTTTCGTGTCTTTACGTGGCAGGTGAGGCTTTGCTGACCGAGCTGGACAAGGCCGGATTCTCGGTATCGTCCGGCAGCTCCTGCACGGCGAGTACGCTTCGTCCGTCGCATGTTTTGGAAGCCATGGGCGTGCTCACGCACGGCAACGTGCGCGTGTCGCTGCCCAGGGGTGCCTCGGCGGCGGAGGTCGACCGCTTCCTGGCCGTCCTGCCCGACGTGGTGCGCGGGATCCGTGAGGAGGCGGGGATCAAACAGTGATCGACATTCGGGGAGTGAAGACGCCATGACGTCCGGCCAGGCCGCTCCGGCGGGATCGACCCAGCCCCCGGCGCTGACCATCGACGCGCTGGGCAAGAAGTGCCCGATCCCTATCATCATGCTGGCCGAGCAGATCAACTACGTGCCGCTCAACGCGATCGTCGCCGTCCTCGCCGACGATCCCGCCGCCTTCACCGACATCCCGGCCTGGTGCCGGCTGAAGTCCCATCACCATGTGGCGAGCTACGAGCTGCCCCAGCGCGGCTGGGCCATCCACGTACGGCGCAACTACTGATCTGCCGGAAACCGACATGATCGGCAAGGCCGGTCCGGTCGGGCAGCCGTTCGACGGCACACCCGCCGGGTCCGTGCGCCGCGGCCACGCGGGCGCCTGAGACCAGGCACCCGCGCATATGCGTCCGGCACGGGGTGAGACGGCGGGCGGGGCCGCGGTCATCGGCCGCGGCGCGACACGACGGTGCCCGCGCGGCTCAGGCGTGGTGACACTTCAGGAAACGGGCCACCTCATCGGCGGCCCCGGCGCCGTAGGCGTCGGCGAAGCGCTCCAGGAAGACCTTCTGGCCCAGCTCGTACTCCTGGCAGCCGACGCGCTCCAGGACGTGGGTGGCGGTGAGGTTGCCGATCTGACCGCAGCGCTCCAGGGGCAGGCCCCAGGCCACACCGGCCAGGAAACCCGCGCGGAAGGCGTCACCGACGCCGGTGGGATCGGCCTTGCCGAGCTCGGGCGCCGGGGCCACGTGCACGGACGGCTCGCCCTTGCGGTCGATGACGGCGCCCTTGGGACCGAGCGTGGTGACGCGGACGCCGACCCGGTCGAGGATCTCCTCGTCGGACCAGCCGGTCTTCTGCTCGATGAGGCCCTTCTCGTAGTCGTTGCTGAACAGGTACGCGGCGCCGTCGATGAGCTGGCGGATCTGCTCTCCGGGCATGCGCGCGAGCTGCTGCGAGGGGTCGGCGGCGAACGGGATGCCGCGCTGACGCGCCTCGTCGGTGTGCCGGAGCATCGCCTCGGGGTCGTTGGGGCTGACCAGCACCAGGTCGAGACCGCCGAGCCGCTGGGCGATCGGGCCGAGCTCGATCAGCCGGGCCTCCGCCATCGCCCCGGTGTAGAACGACGCGATCTGGTTGTGGTCATCGTCCGTGGTGCACAGGAACCGGGCGGTGTGGTGGATCTCGGAGACGTGGACCGAGTCGCAGTCGACGCCGTGCCGCTCCAGCCAGGACCGGTAGTCGGCGAAGTCGGCGCCGACCGCGCCGACCAGGATGGGGCGCAGCCCCAGGCAGCCCATGCCGAAGGTGATGTTGGCCGCGCAGCCGCCGCGGCGGATCTGCAGGTCGTCCACGAGGAACGAAAGGGAGACCCGGTCGAGCTGCTCGGCGATGAGCTGGTCGCCGAAGCGCCCGGGGAAGGTCATCAGATGATCGGTCGCGATTGAGCCGGTTACGGCGATGCGCACGGGATTCTTCTCCTCGTTGTCAGCATCTGGATGGGCGTGCGGGCCACGCAAGAATACGCGACCTCATCGACACGCGAAGGCCCCCCGGAGTGACACATGTCACTCCGGGGGGCCTTCGCGGTGTGGCCTAGTTGAACGAGTCGCCGCAGGCGCAGGAGCCCGTGGCGTTCGGGTTGTCGATCGTGAAGCCCTGCTTCTCGATCGTGTCGACGAAGTCGACCGTGGCGCCGACGAGGTACGGCGCGCTCATCCGGTCGGTGACCACGCTGACGCCGTCGAAGTCCGAGACGACGTCGCCGTCCATCGAACGGTCGTCGAAGAAGAGCTGATAGCGCAGGCCGGAACAGCCACCGGGCTGCACGGCCACCCGCAGCTGCAGGCCCTCCTCGCCCTGCTGCTCCAGCAGGCTCTTGACCTTGGCCGCGGCGGCGGAAGTAAGAATCAGGCCCTTCGCCGTGGTCTCGGTGCTCTCAACCGACATGTGGTGACTCCCGCGTCTGCGTCAGCCGCTCACCGGGAACGGCTGTCTGTTTGTGACGTCCTTCTTAGACGCTACCAACACCGGCCCACCGCCACACATTCCTGGGACGTCACACCCATCCCGCCGGAAGAGGGCACCTCCCCGGCGGACCGGGCGGCCCGGTCGCGAACGGGCCGGTCCCCGGCCAGGCATTCCTTCCCGCCGGGCGGGATGATCCTTCGCCGGGAATCCGGATGCGGGCTCTCGGATCCCGGATGGGGGACCGCCCCTCCCCCGGAATAAATCGCCCGGATCCGTGTGTCATCATTAGTCGTCACTTCGACGATAAGGGGGTGTGGTCGTGACGACCACCGAGACCGGGCTGCCGCTCTTCGTCCTCGGCAGGGACACCGATCCGCACAGCGAGCGCGGCGTCGACTGCCCCGGCGAGCTGCCGCCCGCCTCCGACCCGGCGCTTGTGGAGCGTGCCAGGCGAGCCAAGGCGGCGCTCGGCGACAGGGTCTTCGTTCTGGGCCACCACTACCAGCGCGACGAGGTGATCCAGTTCGCCGACGTGACCGGCGACTCGTTCAAGCTCGCCCGGGAGGCCGCGGCCCGCCCGGAGGCGGAGTACATCGTCTTCTGCGGCGTGCACTTCATGGCCGAGTCCGCGGACATCCTCACCTCCGACTCGCAGCGGGTGGTGCTGCCCGACCTCGCGGCCGGGTGTTCGATGGCCGACATGGCCACGTTCGACCAGGTCGAGGAGTGCTGGGAGGTCCTCCAGGACGCGGGGATCGCCGAGGTGACCGTCCCGATCACCTACATGAACTCCAGCGCCGACATCAAGGCGTTCTGCGGGCGCAACGGCGGCGCGGTGTGCACCTCCTCCAACGCCAGGCGCGCCCTGGACTGGGCCTTCTCCCGCGGGGAGAAGGTGCTGTTCCTGCCCGACCAGCACCTGGGCCGCAACACCGCGGTGCTGGAGATGGGCCTCTCGCTCGACGACTGCGTCGTCTACAACCCGCACCGGCCGAACGGCGGCCTGACCGCCGAGCAGCTGGAGAACGCCAAGATGATCCTGTGGAAGGGTCACTGCTCGGTGCACGGCCGCTTCAGCGCCGGGTGCGTGGACGACGTCCGCGCGCGGATCCCCGGGGTCAACGTGCTCGTCCATCCCGAGTGCAGGCACGAGGTGGTCACCCGGGCCGACTACGTCGGCTCGACCGAGTACATCATCAAGAAGCTCCAGGAGGCCCCGGCCGGGTCCTCCTGGGCGGTCGGCACCGAACTGAACCTGGTCAAGCGCCTGGCGGCCATGTTCCCCGACAAGAACGTGACGTTCCTCGACCGGACCGTCTGCTACTGCTCGACCATGAACCGGATCGACCTGCCGCACCTGGTGTGGGCGCTGGAGTCGCTCGCCGCCGGCCAGGTCGTCAACCAGATCACGGTGGACGACGACACCACCCACTGGGCGAAGGTCGCCCTCGACCGGATGCTCGCCCTCCCCTGACCCCGGCCCGGCGCCGCCCGTCCCGCCGCGAGGCCGGGGCGGGCGCGGCGGCCCCGGCGGGCGACGGCCCACCGGGGCCGGCTGCCGTTCCGGGGCCTGTCACGCGCAAGGCCGCGGAAGGCCCCGGAAGGTCGAGGAAGGCCCGGAGGACTACGTCAGCGCGAAGACCACCCGGACGCTGACCGAGACGGCCTGCCGGCCGGGGCTGATCGACGCCTTGTCCGCCATCGCGGCGCCGGCCATCATCGGCCGCGGCAGGGAGGCGCTCTCCTCGCCGATGTTCACGACGGGGCCGAGCTGACGGCCCGCGAGCCGGGCGTACTGCCTGGCCCGGGCCTTGGCGTCCTTGAAGGCGGCCTCGCGTGCCGCCTCGAGCGCCCCGCGCGGGTCGGACACCTCGAAGGTCACACCGTTCAGCCGGACGTCCTCGCCGACCGCGGCCACCGCGTCCACGATGTCGTCCGCGGCCTCGACGTCGCGTATCACGGCCTCGACACCCTGCGCCGCCCGGTACCCGGAGATCTTGGGATAGTTCTCGTACTCGGGGCCGAGGGACAGCTCGCTGGTCCGCAGGTCCTCGGCCGGGACGCCGGCCTGGAGCAGCGCCTGGGTGAGCGCGGCGGCGGCGGTGCGCGCGGCGCCGAACGCCTCCCCCGCGGTGGCGCGGCGCACCTCGACGCCGGCGTTCAGCCGCATGACGTCGGGTTTGAGGGAGACGCTTCCCTCCCCCACCACCGTGATCTGCGGACGGTCGTCCTCCACCATCACCTTCGCGGTCCCGGAGTCGGCGAACGCGGGGCCGGCGAACAGGCCCATGGAGACGAGCACCGCCGCGGCCACGGCATGAGACATCTTGATCATAGGCACATGGCACCACGGGGTGACAGCCCGCCCGGGGAGCCGACCGCGTGCCATGTCGTGTCTTGACCTTCGGCCGCCTGCCCTGGGGCGGCGCGGGGACACGCCTTCCGGAAGCCGGGTGCGGTTGCCGGGGTCCGGGGCCGGGATCAGATTCGCGAGCGCTCCCGCCACCACGCCAGCAGCCCGGCGTCCCCCTCGACCGCGTGGTCGTCGGGGTCGCGGCGGCCCCACACGACCTGCAGCAGGTCGGCCGCGGTCGCGGCGCGCAGGGTGACGTCGCCCGGCTGCGGGGAGCGCCGGTGGTGGAACCGGCCGGGACCCAGGGTGATCACCCACCCGGCCCCGGTGCCGGCCTGCAGGGAGATCGTCTCGCCCGCGCCCCGCAACTCCGCCACGGCCGGATTCCAGCGCGCGTACGGCAGGACGTCGAGGAACTCCTCGACCCCGTCGGCCGCCACGTCCTCGTCGACCGAGACCGGCAGGCCCAGCGCGAGCTCGGCGTCGATCCGGTGGACCACGGTCTCGTGGAGCATCCGCCGCGACCAGAAGCGCACCCGTCTGTCGCCGCCCCACGCCCATACCGGGGCCTGCGGGTCGTGCGAGAGCAGCGCCTCGGGAAGGAAGACGGCGCCCTCCCGGAGCCAGGCGGCGTAGCCGTCGGCGTCCGCGGGCATGCCCATGTCCATCGCCCGGCGGTCGTAACGCCGCTCGGCCAGGTCCCGCACCATGGCCGCCACCCACCGGTGCACGCCGCCCGTGTGGGAGACGAGCCCGGCCAGGTCCCAGCCCGGGCAGGCCGGCACCGGGGTGGACATGTCCTCACCGTGCAGGACGTCGGCCATGCGGGCGATCTCCGTCCCGGCCGCCGCGGCCCGCTCGGCGTGACTCCATTCCCGCATGCCGCCTCCTGTCGGTCCGTCCCATTCCCCTCGCCACCCCCGGCGGGCGTCCGGTCAGTTGTCCCGGATGAAGACCATGAACTGCCCCTCGAAGTCCTCGCCGTTGGTGGTGGTGGCCAGCACCCGCTGTGCCTTGCCCTTGAGGTCGAACACCACGGCCTCGTAGCCGGAGCCCTTGCGCCGCCAGCCGGCGATGTGCTTGTCGTCGTACCAGCCGACGAGCCGGGTGGACTCGAACGGGATCGTGGCCTGCGGGGGGCCGTCGGTGGTGATGGACCACACGCAGATCTCCTTGGTGGTCCCCTTGCAGTACGTCAACAGCGACGAGCCCGACGGGGAGACGTCGTAGCCCTCGACGGTGATCGGGGTGCCCACGTCGAGCAGGGTCTGCAGGACGACGCCGTCCAGGTCGTAGAAGCGGATGCGCTGGGTCGTCTCGGTGAGTGCCCAGGTGCCGACCGCCCGGCCGTCGCTGCGCCAGAAGTAGCTCCACTTGCCCGCGTCCGTCTCCTTGACGGGGACGACCTTGGCCTTCTTCGTCTCGATGTCGATGATGGCGAAACCGTACGGCTTGGTACTGCCGTCGGTGAGAAACTCGTCGAGGGTGACCAGGGCGAACTTGCCGTCCGGCGACCACTGCGGCGTCCTCGGGTAGATCGGCGCCTTGGTGATTCTGACCTTGCTCGCCGAGCCGGTCTGCGGGTCGATGACCGAGGCGAGCGAGTAGGTGGCCGTGTCCTGCTGCCTGTCGAGGCCCAGCACCTGGGTGCCCGCGGTGTTGGGTACGTAGTCGAAGTACTTGTCGTTCTTGACGAACCGGTCCGTGCCGGGCTCGCGGGTGTAGAGCGCGAACTTGTCTCCCAACCCCAGGCTGTAAGAGGCAAGCTTGATCGGGTCCAGGTTGCTCTCGTAGAGCGTGCTCGTGCTGCCGGGCAGCTTGATCTTCTTACTCGCCTTGGGCACCGTCGGGGCTTCCGGTTCCGGCGTCGCCGTGCTGGCCTGCCCGGTTCTGCCGGCCTGGGGGTCCGCCGGCGTGTCGGACGAGCCGCTGT
>NZ_BAAAVI010000129.1:0-11395 GCF_039534445.1 Streptosporangium fragile
GGCTGTAGACGGGCCAGGTGGTGGACGTCATGATCTCCTCCAGGAGGCGCCGCACCTCGGGCGCGGACATGCCGTAAGCGTATTCATAGCACTTCGGAGCGTGTTTGCCGGGCAGTTCGGCGAGCGCCGCGGCGGCGGTGAACCGCAGCGTATGAAGCCGCCGCGCTCGAAGGCGCGTCTCGATGACGAGGATCCCTGGCTCCGCCGCTCGCCGCGGCCGTATGATCCACTGTCTCCGGTCGTCCCCCGCAGGAGGTCCGCCCATGCCCCAGCTCGCCTTCGCCAACAGCTTCTGGGAGTCCTACGACCGCCTGGAGAAGCCGCTCAAGGCGGGGGTGCGCAAGGCCATGGAGAAGTTCCAGCGGCTCACCATCGCGGAGCTGTACGCCGACGAGGGACTGCACCTGGAGTCGGTGACCAACGCGCGGGACCCGAGGATGCGGACCATCCGCATCACCCTCGGCTGGCGCGGTGTGGTGCTGGCCCCGGACGACGGGAGCGACACCTTCCTGCTGCTGAACGTCCTGCCCCACGACGAGGCCTACGGCTGGGCGGCGAAACGCCTCTACACCGTCAACACCGCCACCCGCGCCCTGGAGGTGCGCAACGTCGTCGCCATCGAGCAGCTCACGCCCGCCCTGGAGAAAGCCGCGGCCGAGGCGCCGACGCTGCTGTTCGCCCGCTACTCCGACACCGTGCTGCGTGACCTCGGCATCGACGACCAGGTGCTGCGCCCGGTACGGACGATCATCGACAAACCACAGCTGGAGGCCTTCGGCGCCCTGTTCCCCGAGGACCAGTTCGAGGTCCTGCAGTTCCTCGCCGAAGGCTTCTCGCCCGAGGAGGTCTACCGGGACGTCGTCGCCGAGCGCCGGCCCGCCGACGCCACTCCCGAGCCGACCGAGAGCCTGGCGATGGCCATCGCCAACACCACCAACCGCATCACCCTCGTCACCCGGCCCGACGAGCTGGCCGACATCCTCGACAAACCGTTCGCGGCGTGGCGGGTGTTCCTCCACCCGTCCCAGCGGCGGGTCGCCTACCGCGCCTCCTACAACGGGTCGGCGCAGGTGACGGGTGGCCCGGGAACGGGCAAGACGGTGGTCGCCCTGCACCGGGTCAAGCACCTGCTCTCCCGCTCACCCGGCAGCCGGGTGCTGCTCACCACGTACACCACCGCTCTGGCCAGGACGCTGCGCGAGAACCTGACACTGCTCCTCGACGACGAGAAGCAACTGGCCCGGGTGCACGTCACCACCGTGAACGCCTTCGCGCACCGCGTCGTCCGCGACCTGTCCGGGCGTGCGCCGTCCCCCATCGGAGACGCCGACGAGCGGCAGATCTGGCGACGGGTCCGTCAGCGGCTCGGCCTGCCCTGGACGGAGCAGTTCCTGGCGCAGGAGTTCCGGCACGTCGTCCTCGCCCAGCGCATCGGCGGCGGCGAGGAGTATCTGCGGGCCGAGCGGCGGGGCCGGGGCTCGGCGCTCGGGCCGCGGCAGCGGGAACAGGTCTGGCGGGCCATGGAGGCGTTCTCGGCGGAGCTGCGCGCGGCGGGTGTCACCACCCATCTGCAGGTGTGCGTGCAGGCCACGCTCCTGCTCGGCGGTGCCGACCTCACCACGCACGGCTACGACCACGTCGTCGTCGACGAGGCCCAGGACCTGCATCCCGCGCAGTGGCGGGTGCTGCGCGCCGCGGTGCTCGAAGGACCGGACGATCTCTTCATCACGGGCGACCCGCACCAGCGGATCTACGACTCCCGGGTGTCGCTCGGTGCCCTCGGCATCTCCGTCGCCGGGCGCAGCAGCCGGCTGCGCATCAACTACCGCAGCACGGCGGAGATCCTCACCTGGTCGACCGGGGTGCTCGGCGGCTCGCGCATCGAGGAACTCGGGGGCGGGGGCAGCGACAACCTGACCGGTTACCGCTCGCTGCTCCACGGCAAGCGGCCGCACACCGCCGGGTACCCGGCCGAGCAGGCCGAGGTCACGGCGCTCGTGGAGCAGGTGAAGGACTGGATCGGCCAGGGCGTTCAGCCGAGCGAGATCGCCGTCTGCACCCGGTTCAACATCCTGCTGGACAAGGTGAACGACCGGCTGGCGGCGGCCGGCGTTCCCGCGGTCCGGGTGAAGGACCACCCCGGTGCGGACGTCGGCGGGGTGCGGCTGGCGACCATGCACGCCATGAAAGGGCTGGAGTTCCGCTGTGTCGCGGTCGTGGGGGTGACCGCGAGCGCCTTCCCCTTCGCGAAGGAGATCACGCCGCCGGAGGTGGACCGGATCCAGCACGAGAGCGACATGCTCAGAGAGCGCTGTGTGCTCTTCGTCGCGTGCACCCGGGCCCGTGACGCGTTGCACGTGTCGTGGAGCGGGACGCCCAGCCCGTTCCTGCCGTCCGTTTCCGCACCTCACTGAGGAGGCGCGGCGTCGCCCCCCGGCGCGGGGCGCAGAGCGCCGCCGGTGAGGCCGTCGCGCGCCAGCGCGGCGGCGCGATCACACAGCTCCGTGAGTTCCCTGACGCGTCGCTCGAACTCTTCGAGGGCGCGGAAGGCGGTGCCGTACAGCCGCTGATCGTCGACGCTCATCCGGGGGATGCGCGCGCCGCGAGCGTCGAGGCGGAAGCTGCCGCTGCCGCTCGTGGAGCGCCGGGTGTTCGCGGTGCTGCACAGGAAACCGTGCAGGTAGTCGGTGTCGAGCTGGTCGCTCGTGGAGACGGCCTCCCCTCCGATGATCTCGACGAGCCTGGCGCGGGCCAGGTCGGCCACCCTGACCGTGGCACCGTCGAGAGAGCCGGGCCCGGCGGCGAGGGGCGGCAGCAGACCCAGCATCTCGTGGAGCCGGCCCGCCAGGGCCTCGCGCACGGACATGTACTCCGCCAGGTGGTCGGTGCGGGATGCCGCGACGTGGTGCGGGGGAGCGAGATCCACCGTCTCGTCGAGCAGATCGACCAGAGGCACGTCCACGACCTGGTCCGGAGTGGGTTCGAACGGGCCGTCGGGGTCGTTGGCGGTCAGATCCACCATGCGAACGGAGGACACCGCGCTGTCAGGGGAGGAAGGCCGGGCCAGCAGCCACAGGTGCACGGGCTGGACGTGCGACGCGACCATCCCCGCGGGCAGCGCGACGAGCTGGGTGAGGATGCCGCGCCGGACGAGTTCGGCGCGGATCCGGCGGCCCGCTCTGCGGTAGGCGGCGGAGGCGGGCATCACGACGATCACCCTGCCGCCGGGCGCGACGTGTGCATAGCAGTGCTGCAGCCAGGCCAGTTCGCTCTCCGCCCGGGTGGGAACGCCGAGCTCCCAGCGGGGGTCGAGCAGCAGGTCCGCACGGCCCCAGTCGGGCACGTTCATGGGCGGATCGCACACCACGAGCGCCGCACGGAGCTCCGGCCAGCGGTCCTCACGCAGGGAGTCGCCCACCCTGACCGTCACGTCCGTCTTCCCCGCGAGCCTCGCACGTGACTCGGCGAGCCGGGCGGCCGACGGATCGACCTCCTGCCCGGCCAGGGTGACCTCGGGACCACTCCCGAGCGCGAGAAGCAGGGAGCCGATCCCGCAGGCGGGGTCGAAGACGGTGCCGCTCACCGAGCCCGCGAAATGTCTCACGGCACGGGTCAGGCGGGGGGACGACACCTGCTCCGAGCCTGCCTGGCCCGCCGAGTCGACGAAGCGTTCCGCGAGCCCCGCGACGACGTCGGCCGGTGAGCTCTGCGCGGCCAGGTCCTTCACCAGCGACCGGATCCCGGTATCCAGGGACTCGGAGGATCCGCTGACGAAGAGTTCGGAGACGTCGGCGAGGCCACGCGTCATGTCATCGCCGTACACGCCGCGCAGAGCCTGCCAGACGAGCACTTCGTCGGAGACGTCGCCGGCTTTGTGGTGCCGCTCCAGCCAGGTGTGAACCTCGGGCAGGGCGAACAGGGTGTTGCGCCCCCCGCCGCCGATCGGCGCGGGGAAGTCGGCGTGCCGCCTGCGCCAGTTGGAGACCGCAGCCCGCGTCACCCCGGCCAATCTGGCGATTTCCGCAGCCGAGACCAGGAAGTCGGCGCCGGACTGGGAGTCGGCGTTCATGGGGGCAACAGTACACGGAGCAGCAAATCCTCCCAAGCAATAGGTGCATTGACATTGTCAACGCGGAGTATCGATAGCACCCGTGTCGCTCAGGAGATGGCATCCGTGTCACTCAGGAGTTCGGTTCGCGCGAACGACCTCCCACTCGCCCGGCGATCGCGTCGGTGTCGTGCGCGGCGTCGATGACGAGCACCTCGTCGGCCGAGCCGACGATCCGGACGTTGTTGTCGACCTCCCACGCGCGACCACGCCTTGCACGGTGTACGGCATCGGAATCTCCTCTACAGGTGGACGCGCACGGGAAGCGACTCCCACGCGCGCAGGGTGTTGTTGAGATGGCGCCGGGGCGTCCCGGCGAGTTCGAAGCGTTCGACCCGGCGGGCCAGCGCGGTCAGCAGCGCCTCGGCTTCCAGGCGGGCGACGTGCTGGCCGGCGCACTGGTGGATGCCCATGCCGAAGCCGACGTGCCCGGAGGGGTCGCGGGACAGGTCGAAGGAGTCCGGGTCGTCCCAGCGGCGCGGGTCGTGGTTGGCCGCGCCGAGGAACATCAGGATCTTCCTGCCTTCCGGGATGGTCGCCTCGCCGACGGCGACGTCGCGGTCGGCGGTGCGGAAGAAGGTCTGCACGGGTGACTGCCAGCGGACCGCCTCGTCGAACGCGACCCGGGCCAGGCCGGGGTTCTCGCGCAGCCGCCGCCACTGCTCGGGGTGGGTGGCGAAGGCGTACAGGGCGGCGGCCAGGCCGTGGACCGTGGTGTCGACGCCGGCCGACAGCAGGGAGCGCACGATCAGCGGCGCCTGCTCGTGGGTGATGTCGCCGTGGTCGGCCGCGGCCCAGATCTGCGCGCCGAAGCCGTCCGGAGTCAGCACCTCGCGCTGGCACCGGGCGTTGACCCAGGCCGTCAGCTCGGCCACGCGCGGTTGCCCCCTGGCCACCAGGTCGCCCGCCGGGCCGAAGGCGTTGAAGACGTGGTCGCCGTAGGGCAGCAGGTTCTCCCGGCCGGAAGGCGGCAGGCCGACCGCGTCGGGGAACACGCGCAGCGGGAACGCCTGGGCGAGCGCGGTGACGGCGTCGAACTCCGGCTCGGCCAGCACCTGTTCCGCGAGCGTGTCGGCCTCGGCGAGCCACCTCTCCCGCAGCCTGCGCAACGCCCGGGGGCTGAGGATCTTCACCAGGACGGCGCGGGGCGCGTCGTGACGGGGCGGGTCGGCCTCCAGCAGCAGGCTGGGCGGGCGCCACGGCTTCTCCTTGCGGAAGTCGCTCAGCCCCACGCCCGCGCCGGACGGGAACGTCTGCCAGTCGGTCAGCGCGGCGTGCACGTGCTCGTAGCGGGCCAGGGCGTAGACGTCGTAGCGGGTCAGGTGGACGACGGGACCGGCCTCCAGCAGTGTGGCGTGCAGCGGCGCGGGCTCTTCGAGCACGTCATGGGCGAACGGGTCGGCGTCGAGCGACGGCAGGGTCACCGGCGTGGCCTTTCCATGCGAAGCGACACGGGTCGAGTTCGTGCGAGGGGTCACAGGTCGAGGACGAGGCGGTCGGATCGCGAGCGGGAGACGCAGACGAACATGCAGTCCCCCGCGGCCCGCTCCGCGTCGTCCAGCAGCGCGTCGCGGTGGTCCGGCTCGCCCTCCAGCACATCGGTCTCGCAGGTGCCGCAGAGCCCCTGGCGGCAGGACGACAGCACACCGACCCCGGCGTCGGTGATCGCCTGCAGTACGGACTGTCCCGGCGCGACCGTCACCGACAGCCCCGAGCGGCGCAGTTCCACCTCGAACGGCTCGTTCCTGGCGGGGGCACCGAGAGCCCCGGCGGCGAACCGTTCGGTGCGCAGCAGCCCGGCGGGCCAGCCGGCGCAGCGCCGTTCCACCGCCGCCAGCAGTCCGGCGGGACCGCAGCAGTACACCTTGGTGCCCGGCCGTGCCCGCTCGGGCAGCCAGGCCGCCAGGTCGAGAAGTCCGCACTCGTCCTGCGGGGCGAGGGTGACCCTGTCACCGTGGCGGGCCAGCTCTCCGGCGAACGCCATCGACGTCCGCGTACGGCCGCCGTACAGCAGCTGCCAGTCCGTCCCCAGCAGTTCGGCCTGGTGGATCATGGGAAGCAGCGGCGTGATGCCGATCCCGCCCGCGATGAACAGGTAACGCTCGGCCGGCACCAGCGCGAAGTTGTTGCGCGGTCCGCCGATGGCGACCATGTCGCCCTCGGCCAGTTCGTCGTGGACGTACGCCGACCCGCCCCGGCTGTCCGGCTCGCGCAGGACGCCGATCCGGTAGGTGTGGGCGTCCCAGCGGTCACCGCACAGCGAGTACTGGCGGGTCAGGCCACCCGGCAGGATCAGGTCCAGATGCGCGCCCGGCGTCCAGTCCGGCAGGCGCCGCCCGTCGGGGTGCGCCAGGGTCAGCGCCACGACGCCTTCGGCCACCGCGGCCTTCGCCGCGACCCGCAGATCCAGTGTGGTTGCGATGTTCATCCGTTCTCCCGAGATGTTCATCCGTTCTCCCGAGCGGCGGGGGCGGGCGCGTCCGAGGTGATGCGGAACGCGCGGACGGCCAGTCCGCCGGCGACGAGCACCACCGCGACGAGCAGGAAGAGCTGTCCCGGTTCCCACCCGGCGTCCAGCAGCCGGCCGGCGACGAGGGGAGACACGATCGCGCCGACGCGGCCGATGCCGATGCCCCAGCCGACGCCGGTCGCACGAACCTCCACCCGGTAGACGGAGGGCGTCAGCGCGTACAACCCCGCGACGCAGCCGTTGACGAACAGGCCGATCAGCGCGCCCAGGACGAACACCAGCCCGTACACCGAGGTGGCGGGCACGAACACGGTGAGCAGCGCCGCCGTGGCGAGGGTGTAGCCGAACAGCACGTTCTTGAGCGCGAAGCGGGCGGCGAGCAGGCCCAGCAGCGTGGTGCCGAAGATTCCGCCGAGGTTGAGCAGCACCCCGCCGGTGATTCCCTGGGAGGCCGACATCCCGGCCTCCACCAGGAGCTTCGGGGTCCAGCTCGTGACGAAGTAGAACCCGAACATGACCGTGAAGAAGCCGGCCCAGGTGAGCAGGGTGTTGCGGCGCTGGGCCGGGGAGAGGATCTGCCGGAGGCGGGGCGCCGGGGCGGTGGCGGGCCGGTCGGGCTCGGGCATGGACTCCAGCGGAGGCTGCTTCATCGCCGTCAGCAGTGCGTTGAGCCGGCCGAGGGCGTGTGGCGAGCGCCGCGTGAGCAGGAAGTCGAGCGACTCCGGCAGCCGCCACAGCACGACCGCGACGAGCAGCCCGGTGGCGACCCCGCCGAACGCGAACACCGACCGCCACCCGGACGAGTTCTGCAGCGCGACCGCGATGACGCCGCCCACGGTGGCGCCCACGGCGTAGCCTGTGGAGTTCAGGCTGACGGCCAGCCCGCGCCAGCGCCGGTTGGCGTACTCGGCGGCGATGACGTTGCTGCCGGCCAGGATGCCACCGATGCCGATCCCGGTGAGCACCCGCAACAGCCCGAGCTGGACCGCGCTCTGGCTCAGCGCCGACAGCAGCATCCCGGACGAGGACAGCACCAGGCAGACCAGGATCAGCGCCCGCCGTCCGACCCGGTCGGCCAGCGGCGCCAGGAACAGCGAGCCCAGCGCCATCCCGACCAGGCCCGCGCTCAGCAGCACGCCGAGTTCGGAGCCCGACAGCTTCCACTCGGCGGAGACGCTCGCCGCGGTGAAGGACATGACCAGGACGTCGAAGCCGTCCAGCACGTTCAGCAGGACGCACACGGCGATCGCCGACCACTGCGATCGGGACATCGGACTGTCGTCGATACGGGCACGCAGGCCCGCGGGTGAGGAACGCATCTAACCGGCCTCCCGGGGGGTGAGTTAGCAGTCGATAATGAGCCGGTTAACACCGCCGGGCTACGGTGTGTCCATTCAATGGATGCCCCGGGTGCCGGAACGGCACATGACCAGCGATGATGTGGGCGTGGCCAGGTCATCCAGCGGGGAGTCGGTCCTCACCCGCGCCGTGCGCATCTTCGAGGCGTTCAGCCCCGACGACCCCGTGCTCACCGTCAGCCAGATCAGCCGCCGGGCCGCGCTGCCGCTCGCCACGACCATCCGTCTCGTCGACGAACTGACCCGGCACGGACTGCTGGCCCGCGACGAGCGGCGCCGGGTGCGCATCGGCAACCGGATGTGGGAGCTGGCCCAGCGCGCCTCACCCGTGCGGACCCTGCGGGAGACCGCGATGCAGTTCATGGGCGACCTGCACCACGTGGTCGGTCACTCCACCCAACTCGGCATCCTCGACGGCGACGAGGTGCTGTTCGTCGAGCGCCTCGTCGCACCGGGCGCGGTCGTCAACATCACCAAGATCGGGGGGCGGCTGCCGCTGCACGCCTCGTCGGCGGGCCTGGTCCTGCTGGCCACCGCGTGCTCCGAGGTCAAGGCCCGCGTGCTTCGGGGCCCGTTGACGGCGTTCACCCCGCACACGATCACCGACCCGCGGACCCTGCGCGCCACCCTTGCCGACGTGAGCCGCCACGGCCTCGCCTTCTGCCCCGGCCACATCCACCCCGACGCCACCGGGATCGCCGTACCGGTACGGGCCGCGGGGCGCGTCGTCGCCGCTCTCGGGCTGGTGGTGCCGAACGACGGTAACGCCTGGTCGCTGACCAGGCCCTTGCAGCTCGCGGGGATGGCGCTCAGCCGCGCGCTCGACGTCCACGCCCGCACGTCGTAGTCGTCGCACGACCCGTGAAGCCGCTCCGGCAGTGGCAGCCGTGTTGTGATCACCGGTGCCCCGGGCTTCCCGCCACCCGCCGGATCGCGACGGCCGGGCGCGTCGCGATCCGGCGGTGCGGTCAGTCCTCCCAGCGCGGGCGGGCTCCGGCGGCCAGGCCGGCGGCGTCGTCCGGCCGGAGGCCCGGCGGGTCGAAGAAGCCGGGCTGCTCGGCGACCGGGTCGTCGGCGGCGTCGCGGAAGGCGCACTCGAAGCGGTGGCGTCCCGCGCCGACCTCGATCGCTCGGTCGGCCTCGGTCGCTCGGCCGCCTTCGATCGCCCGGTCGGGTTCGGCGGGCAGGACGACCGTGGCCGTCGCGCCCGCGGGGACGGCGACCTCGAGGTGGAGCCGGCCGCCGGCGCGTTCCCAGCGCACCTCCGCCCTGCCGTACGGGGTCAGGTGCGCGGCGCGGGCGTGGCACAGGCCCCCGCCGGGCAGCGGGCGCACCAGGATGCGCCGGTATCCCGGGGCGGCGGGCGCCAGGCCGGCGACGGTGCGGTGCAGCCAGTCGGCGACCGCGCCCAGGGCGTAGTGGTTGAAGGAGGTCATGTCTCCGGGGTTGACCGAGCCGTCGGGCAGCAGGCTGTCCCAGCGCTCCCAGATCGTGGTCGCGCCCATGGTGACGGGGTAGAGCCAGGACGGGCACTCGCGCTGCATGAGCAGGTGGTAGGCGTCGTCGGGGGCGCCGGCGGCGACCAGGGCGTCGCAGATGAGCGGGGTGCCGACGAAACCGGTGCCGATGCGGTGGCCGCTCTCGCGGACGAGTTCGACCAGGCGCCGGCCCGCCCGGGCGCGGCGGTCGGCCCCGGCGACGAGGTCGAACTGCAGGGCGAGCGCGTAGGCGGTCTGCGAGTCGCCGACCAGGCGGCCGGAGGGCGAGACGTACTCGGCGTCGAAGGCGGCGCGCACGCGGTCGGCGAGGCCGGCGTAACGCCGATGCCCCTCCTCGTCGCCGAGGACGGCGGCGGCCCGCGACAGCAGACGGGCCGAGTGGGCCAGGTAGGCGGTGGCGACGAGGGCGCGGTCGGTGCGCGCCTCGAAAGGACGGTCCGGGGGAGCGGCGGGGTCGAGCCAGTCGCCCAGCTGGAAACCCCCGTCCCACAGGTGGCCGCCCCCGGCGCGCCCGGCGCACTGGTCGACCCAGGCTCTCATGCTCGGGTACTGCCTGCGCAGCGGTTCCGGGTCGCCGTAGCGCTCGTACAGCGTCCACGGCACGATGACGGCCGCGTCGCCCCAGGCGGCGACGGGTTCGATCGGGAACAGCAGCTGGATCCACGGCACGTAGACCGGGACCGTGCCGAACTCGGCCTGCTCGGCCGCCAGGTCGGCCAGCCAGGACCCCAGCATGCCCGCGCAGCCGTACAGGAACGCGGCGGTGGGGGCGAAGACCTGGATGTCGCCGGTCCAGCCCAGGCGTTCGTCGCGCTGCGGGCAGTCGGTGGGGATGTCGACGAAGTTGCCGCGCATGCTCCACAGCACGTTGTCGTGGAGCCGGTCCAGGGCGCCGTCGGAGCTGTCGAACCAGCCGGTCCGCTCCATGTCGGTGTGGCAGACGACCGCCCGCACGTCGGCCGGGTCCGGTTCGCCCGGCCAGCCGTCGATCTCGGCGTAGCGGAAGCCGTGGATGGTGAAGCGCGGCTCCCACTCCTCGACGCCGCCGCCGCGCAGGGTGTACGTGTCGACGGAGTGGGCGGCGCGCAGCGGCCGCACGCACAGTTCCCCGTCCTGGAGGACCTCCGCGTGGCGCAGGGTGACGGTACGGCCCGCCTCGCCCCGGACCCGGATGCGCAGCCGTCCGGCGAGGTTCTGCCCGAAGTCGAGGATCGTCCGCCCGGCGGGAGAAGTGATCACTTCGGCGGGGCCGAGTGTCTCCACCCGGCGTACCGGCGCACCGGTGGGCGCCACGAGCAGGGCCGGGTCGTGGGGCAGCGGGTCGGCGGGCAGCCAGCCGCTGTCGTCGAAATCCGGAGCCGACCAGCCGGGCTGTTCCAGCCGGGCGTCGTGGCGCTCGCCCTCGTACAGGCTGGTGGCGGTGACGGGACCGGGCGCGCAACGCCAGCTCCCGTCGGTGGTCACCAGGTCGCGGGTGCCGTCGGCGTAGAAGATCTCCAGCTGGGCGATCAGCGCGGTGCGGTCGCCGTACACCTGGGTCCTGCCGCCTTCGAACCCGATCTTGCCGCGGTACCAGCCGTCGGCCAGGGTGGCGCCGACGGCGTTGGCGCCCTCGCGCAGCAGCGCGGTGACGTCGTGGGTGCGGTAGCGCAACCGGTGCCCGTAGCTGCTCCAGCCGGGGGCGAGCACGTCGTCGCCGACCACGCGGCCGTTGAGCTCGATCTCGTACAGGCCGTGCGCGGTCACGTACAGGCGGGCCCCGGACACCGGGGCGCGCACGGTGAAGTCGCGCCGCAGCAGCAGCGCCGGGCCGTCGGGCGGCCCCAGCAGGTCCAGTGGCGGCGCTGCTGCCCTCGCCTGCCAGTCGGCCGCCTCCAGCAGCCCGCTCTCGGCCCAGGACCAGGGGCTCCAGTCGCTGGCCGAGCCGTCGCGGCCGTGCACGCGCACCCGCGCCCCGCGC
>NZ_BAAAVI010000130.1:0-11030 GCF_039534445.1 Streptosporangium fragile
CTGACACTCTCCTTTACGGGCTTGGCGCCACAGTGTGCGGGCACAGGGCAACGGGTCACGCACCGTGCTGGGCGCCGCCTGCGAAGTCTCCTGCGGGCCCAGCGTCGCAGGGCGCACTTGTGCATGACTTGCATCCCGCCGAGCAGCCGGCTGCAGGACGAGCGTCGCCCGATGCGGCACCGGCCGCGCGGCGCGGTGCGCGGCGAGTCACGGAAGTGACGTATGTAGGAAAATCTGTGAGCATTCCCCTGTGTCGGTTGATCAAGAGCTTAGGGTAGTCCTCGGCGAGGGTCCTTTCCACGTCGCGCTCCGCACCGCGGTGGAGGCACGGGGCCTGACCCTGAGCAGGCTTCGCGAGCGTCTTGAGCAACGCGGCCTCCGGGTCGGGATGACAAGCTTGAGCTACTGGCAGCAGGGCCTGCGCCGCCCCGAGCGCCCCGAGTCGCTGCGCGCCGTGCGCGCGCTCGAAGAGATCCTCGTGCTGCCGCCGCGTTCGCTGATGGCCCTCCTCGGCCCGCCCCGGCCCAGGGGCCGCGGGGCGGAGGGGCTGCCGCCGGTGGCGCCGCCGTACGTCGACGTCATGCCGCACACCGCGGTCATGGAGTCGTCCCGCACTCTCTCGGCCATGCTGTACGACCTGGACGGGGTCGCCGACGACCGGCGCCTGCACATCGTCGCGATGTACGAGACGCTGCGGATCGGGCCGGACCGCAGCGCCACCCGGCGTGAGACGTTCCAGGTGGTGCGGGCGCACGAGGACGCCGCCGACCGCTACATCATGGTCTACCGCGGTGGCCTGGGCTGCGACGTGGAGCGGGTGCGGATCCGGGCCCTGGAGGACTGCCGGGTCGGCCGGGTCCGCCGCGACGGGCCGACCGCGCTGGTCGTGGCGGAGCTGCTGTTCGACCGGGTCCTGCAGACCGGTGAGACGCAGGTGATCCGTTACGAGCTGGCCGACCCGAGCGGTGTGGAGACCGTCGAGTACGAGCGAGGCTTCCGGCACCCGGCCGGGCAGTACGCGCTCCGGGTGGGCTTCGACCCCTCCGCCCTCCCGGCGCGCGTCCAGCGCTTCGCCCGCCGCGGCCCCGGCGCCGGCGACCACGACCGCGGCGAACTCACCCTCAACGCCCACCACGCCGCCCACCTGGTGGTCACCTCGCTGGAACCCGGCCTGGTCGGCATCCGCTGGACGTGGCCCTGACCCCGCGGATCGACCCGTCTCACCGGGACCGCCCCGACCGGGCGGCGGTCCCCCTCCGGGCCCCGGGCCGTCCACGCCGGTATGCCGCCGCCTGACGTGCCGCCACCCGGTGTACCGCCCGGGGCAGCCGTCCTCCGCGCGACCCGGTTCGGCCGCATGGTCCGGTTCAGCGCGGTTCGGTGATCCAGACGCCCCGCTTCATGACGCCCGCGACCTCAAGCTCGTCCGTGAGCACCACCAGGTCGGCCTGCTTGCCGACCGAGACGGAGCCCAGGCGGCCGTCGAGGCCGAGCACCCGCGCCGGGGTCAGGGAGGCGATCTCGGCCGCCTCGGCCAGGGACAGGCCCACCTCCTGGACGGCGCGCCGGAACGCCACGTCCATGGTCAGGGTGCTGCCCGCGATGGAACCGCCCTCGGCCAGCCGCGCCACCCCGTCCACGACGTTCACCTTCATCGGGCCGAGCCCGTAGACGCCGTCGCCCATGCCCGCCGCCGCCATCGCGTCGGTGATCAGCGCGGTCCGGCGGGGGCCCGCGACCGTGAAGGCCAGGCGGGTCATGGCCGGGTGCAGGTGCACGCCGTCGTTGATCAGCTCTACCGTGACGCGTTCGTCCTGGAGCAGCGCGGCGATCGGGCCCGGGTCGCGGTGGTGCAGCGGAGGCATCGCGTTGTAGAGGTGGGTCGCCACGCGGGCGCCCGCGTCGATGCCCGCGATCGTCTGCTCGTAGGTCGCGTCGCTGTGCCCGAGGGCGGCGATCACGCCGTTCGCCGCGGCCTCCCGGACGGTGTCCAGCGCGCCGGGCAGTTCGGCGGCGATGGTGAGCATCCGCACGTGGCCGCGCCCCGCCTTGAGCAGTTCGGTGAACTCCCCGGGCGAGGGCTCGCGCAGCAACGCCGGGTTGTGCGCGCCGCAGCGGGCGGCGGAGATGTAGGGGCCCTCGAAGTGGATCCCGGCCAGCAGGCCGTCCTCGCACAGGTCGGCGAGGGCGGCGGTGGCCCTGGTCAGGTCGTCCAGGGACGCGGTGACCAGGCTGGCCATGATCGTGGTGCTGCCGTGCCGGGCGTGCAGGTCGGCGATCCGGCTCGCCTGCTCGGGGTCGCCCGTGGGGAAGGAGCCGCCAGCCCCGCCGTGGTTGTGGATGTCGACGAAGCCCGGTACGACGTACCCGCCACCGAGGCCGAGGCCGGAGCCTGGGGCTGTGCCCTGGCCGACGTGGGTGATGCGGCCGTCTTCTATGGTGAGCCAGCCTTCGTGCACACCTTCGGGGGTGACGACGCGGGCGTCGGCGAGTGTGATGCTCATGGGACCATCCTCCCGGGTTCCGCGAAGCCCGATCTCACGGCCCGGTCTCACGGCCCCGTCTCACGGTCCGGCCGTCGCGCGTCGGCGGGACGGCGATGCGCGAGGCCGCTCGATCTCCCCGGGGACGATGCCGGATGGATACGCTTTTGGTGTCGCTACCGCCGGGTAGAAAAGCAGAACGCACAGCCGTACCCCAGGGGGATACAGCATGACGGCGCGAATGGGCACCGCACGGCTCGGTCCCGCCGAGCGGTCCGCCGCACTGGCACAGATGGGCTCCCAGGAACTCGACGTGGTCGTCATCGGCGGCGGGATCGTCGGTGCGGGGGTGGCGCTCGACGCGGCGACCCGCGGATTGACCGTCGGCCTGTTAGAGGCACGCGACTTCGCCTCGGGCACCTCGTCCCGGTCGTCCAAGCTGATCCACGGCGGGCTGCGCTACCTGGAGCAGCTCAACTTCGAACTGGTCAGGGAGGCGCTTCAGGAGCGCGCCCTGCTGCTGCAGCGCATCGCCCCGCACCTGGTCCGTCCGGTGCCGTTCCTCTTCCCGCTGACGCACCTGGGCTGGGAGCGCCCCTACGTCGGCGCGGGCCTGATGATGTACGACTCGCTGGGCTTCTCCTTCGGGTTCACCCGGGGCGTGCCCGGCCACCGGCACCTGTCACGCACCAGGGCGCTGCGCCTGGCGCCCGCGCTGCGGCGGACGGCGTTCTCCGGCGCGGTGCAGTACTGGGACGCGCAGGTCGACGACGCCCGATACGTGCTGACCACGCTGCGGACCGCCTCGACCTACGGGGCGCACGTCGCCTCGCGGGCGCAGGTGGTGGGCTTCCTGCGCGAGGGCGAGCGGGTCACCGGGGTCCGGGTGCGCGACCTGGAGACCGGCGGCGAGCTCGACGTGCGGGCCCGGCAGGTGGTCAACGCCACCGGCGTGTGGACCGACGACATCCAGGCGCTGGTCGGCGGGCGCGGGCAGATCCACGTACGCGCATCCAAGGGCATCCACCTGGTGGTCCCGCGCGACCGGATCCACTCGCTCACCGGCATCATCCTGCGCACGGAGAAGTCGGTGCTGTTCGTCATCCCATGGGGTCGTCACTGGATCATCGGGACCACCGACACCCGGTGGGACCTGGACCGCGCCCACCCGGCGGCGTCCCGCTCGGACATCGACTACGTCCTCGACCACGTGAACGCGGTGCTGTCGGTCCCGCTCACCCGCGAGGACGTGGAGGGCGTCTACGCGGGGCTGCGCCCGCTGCTGTCCGGGGAGTCGGAGGAGACGTCCAAGCTCTCCCGCGAGCACGTGGTGGCCCACCCGGTCCCGGGGCTGGTCATGGTGGCGGGCGGCAAGTACACGACGTACCGGGTCATGGCGCGCGACGCGGTCGACGCGGTCGTGCACGGCCTGGACCAGCGGGTCCCGCCGTCCTGCACCGACCGGATCCCGCTGGCCGGGGCCGAGGGATACCAGGCGCTGTGGAACTCCCGGCAGCGGCTGGCGCAGTCCTCCGGGCTCCACGTGGCCAGGATCGAACACCTGCTGCAGCGGTACGGTTCCATGATCGACGAGGTGCTGGCGCTGATCGAGGCGGATCCGTCCCTGGCCAAGCCGTTGACCGGCGCGGACGACTACCTGCGCGCCGAGATCGTCTACGCGGCCACCCACGAGGGAGCCCGGCACGTCGACGACGTGCTGGCCCGGCGCACGCACATCTCGATCGAGACCTTCCACCGCGGGCTGGGCGTGGTCGAGGAGACGGCCGGGCTGCTCGCCGGGCCGCTGGGGTGGGACGACGACCAGGTCAAGCGTGAGGTGGAGTACTACACCAAGCGGGTCGAGGCCGAGCGTCTCTCCCAGGAACAGGACACCGACCAGGAGGCGGACGCGATCCGCCTCGGGGCTCCGGAGATCGTCCCGGCGGCGAGCCCGGCGGCGGAGTCGAGGTGACCTCGACCGCCTCTCCGGCCGATCCCGGCCGCCCTTCCGGCAGGTCTCCGGAGCCTGGTCGGGTCTCCCGGGCCTGGCCCGGTCTTCCGGTGGGAGGTCAGGGGATCTCGTAGACGGCGCAGGCGCCCGAGCGGTGCCGGAGCCTGGCGAATCCGTCGAGCGGCGGTGCCGGCCGCCCGTACCGGGTGTCGACGAACAGCCAGCGGACCCCGTACCGCTCCCGCAGCCGCCGCACCCCGGCCGCGGTGGGGGAGCGGAACACCGTGTCGTTGTCGGCCAGCCGTTCCGGGTCCCAGAACGGCAGCGAGGTGATCGCGTGGGTGGTGACGTCCCTGACCCGGGCGTGGGCGCCCGCGCTGTAGCCCCAGCCCTCGACGAGCACGCGCCGTTCGGACAGGCCGGAGACCCAGAAGTGCCGGTTGTCGCAGCGGGCCGTGCCGGGTACGGCGCAGTGCGCGTTGGTCGCGACGACGTCGTCGGGACGCGAGTGGTCCCGCAGCCACCGCCCCGCCTCCCGGGCTCCCCGCGGGACGGATCCCGCGGGGCCGGTGAGGGGCCACATCTCGTACGTGAACCTCGCGCGCTCGGGGGCCGCCACCAGCCCGAGACCGGTGACAAGGGAGATCACGAGCGCGCCGGACAGGCCGCGCGGGGCCCCGAGCCTGCGGCACGCCAGCGCCGTGCCGACCGCGCACAGGGTGACGGCGCAGGCCAGGGCCAGGTACGGGGCGATGAGGTGGGCGAGCCGGGCGTCCGGGTCGGGGCCGAGGGCGAACGGCTCGACCGCGGCCCCGCCCGCGGCCCCGCCCGCGACGCGCACCGCGGCGGTGAGCGCGGCTCCGGCGCAGGCGGCCCCCACCGGCCACCACGGTGACCCGGCGGACCGGGCGATGCTTCGGGCGGTGCTTCGGGTGGTCGTCCGGGCGGCGTTTCGGGCGGTGGCCGGGACGGTGGTCCGGGTGGTGCTTCGGGCGGTGGCCGGGACGGTGCTTCGGGTGGTGCTTCGGGTGGTGGTCCGGGCCGCGGTGAGCAGGGCCGCCAGGCCGCAGACGGCCGCCAGGGAGAGGAACGGGCGGGCGGCCTGCAGGAAGAAGTACTCGCTGCCGCCGGGGTGACCGAAGAGCAGCACCACGGGGATCGCGGCGGCGCCGATGCCCAGCAGCATGAGGACCGGCGCCTCCGGCACCGCCCGGACCCCGGTGACCGGATTCCTGACCGCCAGACCGAAGACCCCCGACCACACGCACGCCCAGGAGACAATCATGATCACTCCCATGGTGACCGCGAGTGCCGGGGCGGGATCGGTCCAGGCGGGGATGACCCCTCCGGCGACCAGGGCCTTGGCGGCGGAGGCCAGCGGTTCCGGCGCCATCCCGAGCCGTGCCCCGCCGAAGAGCGCCACCTGGGCGAAGAGCCCGCACGCCGCCGAGAGCGCCAGGGCGAGCAGCGCGGGCCGGTGCGGGCGGCGCAGGAACACCAGGTGCACCACGATCACGAGGGTCAGGCCCGCCGCGATCAACGGGATGTACGTCGACTTGGCCCCCATGGTCACGGCCAGGGCCAGTGTCAGCAGCGCCCATCCCGCCCGGTTCCTCCCGCCGCGCAGCAGGTCGACCAGGATCAGGACGGCCAGGCAGGACGTCAGCGCGCCGAACGTCTGGGTGGGGCTGACCCAGAGCGTCCCGTCGAGCAGGGCACCCGACGGGACCAGCTGGGCGGTCCACGCCAGCGGATTCGGGGCGACGACGAGGAAGGAGACGCCGGCCGCCACCGGCCCCGTCCACCACAGGCCGGTCAACCGGCGCGCGGTGACCGCGACGAGCACGACGAGGGCCGCCGCCATGGGCAGCACGGCCAGCCGGTGGACGAGGGTCTCCAGCTCGATCCCGGTCGCCCAGCTCGACGCGGCCAGGTGCGCGTAGACGAACCAGTGGTACAGCAACGGCGTGCCGAGCACGGTGGGCTCGGTCGGGGGGACGTGGTGCTTGAGCTCGCCCGCCAGGGCCAGCTGGAACGGCAGGTCGACGAAGGGGCGGGCGTCGCCCGGCCAGGAGAGCCCGTGCGCGCGGAAGAAGCCGGCCCCGCTCCAGGCCACCACGACCCCGAACAGGCCCGCCAGGCACCACGACCACCAGAGGGGGGCGGCCCCCTCGCCCGCCGGTGCGCGCCAGTGGCGGCGCAGGGCCGGGACGGCCGCGAAGGCCGCGAGGGTCAGGGCGGGCGGGACGAGCGCGAGGAGGGGCGCGCCGGCCGCCCGCGCGGGGATGTAGGCGAGGACCTGCGCCGCGTAGCCGACCGCGGTGCCCGCCGCGAGATCCTCGGCGAGCAGCCGCGACCCCCGGTGTGCCGCCCGCCAGAGCAGGGCGCCGGGCAGCGTCACGGCCAGCGCGGTGAAGGCGCCGAAGACCGCGACGTCACGCGGGCTCACCTCGTACGCGCAGAGCACGCTCGCGGCCAGCGCGGCGACGCACAGGAAGGGGAGCAGGCGCCACGCGGCACGCGCGGCCCCCCGCGGGCCCGGCCGCGCTCCCGCGGCCCCGGGGTCGGAGGGCGACGGCCTGCCGAGGGCGACGGTCACCGGGCACCCCGGCGGCCCCGGCCCGGGGGCCGGGCGCTGGAACCCCCGGCCGTCCGGCCGTGGGAGGACGTCAAAGTGGTCCCTCCTCGGATGACCCGGGTGGTGGTCCCGCGGAGCGGACCGTGCCTTCGGAGACGGGCGGGCCGGTGCCCCGGAAAACGGGAGCGCCCCCGTGGGGTGTGGGCTACGAGGGCGGCTCGCCGTGGCCAAGTGTAACGGAGTGGTCGCACACGGCGACAGTCACGTCGTGGCCTCGCGGTTTCCGGGAGGGGGACGGCCCTTGACGGTGGCGCGGCTCGTGAGGGTGGTGCGGTTTCCGGAGGGGGTGACGTGGCCCTTGACGGTGGCGTGGTTTCCGGAAGAGGTGGCGCGGCTCTTGCGGGTGGCGTGGTTCCCGGGAGAGGGGTGCGTCCCCGGCAGCGGTGCGGCTCCCGCCCGGAGGGGCGGGAGCCGCACGGAGCCGGGGACCCCGCCGGGCGGGCGGGGTCGCGGAGTGGGGTCTCAGCGCGAGAACGCCTGGAACTCGGCGGCGCGCAACTGGTCCTTGAAGGGGCTGGCCGTGGCGCAGTCGGTCTCGGAGTTGGGGTCGGCGTCCTGCTCACCGGCGTAGAGCGGGTTGCCGGTGCACTGGGTGGAGACGGCCCTCAGGGTCAGGTGGGTCGCGGTGGTGGTCGGGATCTTGAAGGACTCGATGAGCAGGTCGGCGCCGCGGGGGCGCGGCAGGCGGGTCTGGAAGGCGTCGGCCGGGCTGGTGTAGACGACCGAGAAGGAGTCGGGCGACGAGCAGTCCTTCTTGGTGGCGTTGCAGGCCAGGACCTCGAAGGCGCGCAGCGCGCTGAAGCGGTTCTGCGAGCCGGGGTCGGCCGGGTCGTTGACGTTGGGCCGGAGCATGGCGCTGACCTGGACCCTGCGGATCTTCACCGGGTCGGTGCCGGCCAGGTCCACGGTGACGGACTTGCCCTTGACCGGTCCGGTGAGCGAGGCCCAGTTCGTCGCCTCGGTCTCGTCGATCAGCTTGCCGTGGTTGACGCCGTCGCCCGCGGCCGTCGCGCCCAGCGCCGCCGAGGCGTGGTTCTTCGAGACCGGCAGGGGCAGCGGCAGTTTCACGCCCGGCAGCACCGCGAACTTCACCCGGGTGTGCCCGACCCCGTTGCCGGTGACCACGAAGTCGTACACCCCCGGCGTCATCTCGACGGTGTCACCGAGTTCGGTCGCCGGGTCGGTGTCGGCCACCGGCACCGCGCGGCCCTCGTAGTCGCCGACGTACAGCCTGAGCGCCGCGTCCTTGGCGTCCCCCAGCGGCTTGAGCTGGAGCGTGCCGTTCTTGCCGGCCGGGTTGACGAAGCTGGGCGTCGGGTCGGGGTCGTTCGGGCCGTTGCTCGCCGCGTCCGCGCCGAGGCCGTGCTCGGCGAACGCGCGCCACATGAGCGCCTGGTTCGCGCCGCCGAAGCGGATGGCGTCGGCCGCGAGCAGCGCGTCGCGGTGGTCGACGTAGCTGACCGCGCCGGAGGCCATCAGCAGCAGCGCGTCGAAGGAGAGCTGCGCCCAGCGGCGGTTGCCGGGGCACTGACCGACCGGGATCCCGCCGTCGGCGCACGCCTTCTGCTTGGCCGGGGTCCCCTTGCCGTACCGCTGGACGAACGCCTGGCGGACGTCGTACTGGGTCGCCGACCAGATCTCGCCGTCCGCGTGGACCTGCTGGCCGACGAGGTCGTAGGCGATGTCGCTGTAGTTCAGCGGCGAGGTGGACATGTCGTAGTTGCGGATGCCCGCCTTCTTGTCGCCGGTGACGTAGCCGCCGGTCACGTACGGGGTGTCGCCCGCGGGGCGGAAGCCGTACTCGTACAGGTACTCCATGGCGAACAGGTCGGACGTGCTCTCGTTCATGGCGCCGGCCTGGGCGCCGCTCCATCCGGCGTCCGGGCCGCCGATCATGCGGCCGGAGATCGCGTGGGTGTACTCGTGCCCGATCACCGACATGTCGTAGTCGCCGTCCACGCAGGGCGAGTAGAAGGAGCCCGCGATCGGCTGCCAGAGGTACATGTTGGTGATGGGGGCGACCCCGTCCGGGCCGGTGATCTGGTTGGCGTTGTCGCGCACGCTCAGCACCCGGGCGCCCGCCTGGGCGTTGCCCTGTTCGGGGTCGCCGCCCAGGCCGCCGCGTCCGCCGTTGTCGTTCTGCATGTTCCAGGCCGTCTCGGTGAAGCCGAGCCGGTAGGACCAGTCGTGCATGCGGTTGTGCATGGCGTGCAGGTTGGCGATGGCGGCTTCCAGGTCGGCCTCGCCGGGCTGGTCGAAGACGGCGGGGTCGCACTTGGCCGTGTACCACTTGTTGGTCCACGGGTAGGCGTAGTCCCGGCTGGGCGTGGTCACGTTGCTCCGGGTGCCCACGGTGTACGGGTCGCCGCTGGCGCGGTTCTCGACGGTCTTGGCGGCGTTGCCGGTGCTGGTGTTCGTCGGGGTGTCCGTGGCGTGGTCGACGTCCCAGGCCTTGCCCGTGGCCGGGTCGCCACCGACCACGTAGTCGCAGCGGGCGCCGGCCTGGTAGCACCAGGTTTTGCGGGTGTCGGTGGAGGAGTAGTCGGCCGGCGGGTTCGCCGGGAAGACCTCCCAGCTGGGGTTGTCCGGCTCGAAGTGGTGGTCCACCAGGTTCTCGCGGGTCAGGATCTCGCCGCTGACCGCGTCCACGTGGGTGGTGTAGGCGGCGGCCTGGCCCTCGCCGCCGCCGATCAGGACGACCTGGAAGGCCCGGTGCGTCCCGTCCGGCGCGGGCACCGCCACGGCGGTGACCTGCTTCGTACTGGCCGTGGCGAGGTCGATGCCGCCGTCCCTGGCCGCGATCTCCAGAGCCTGCTGCTCGGTGATCTTCGCGGCCGGGGGCGCCTCGGCGGAGCGGGACAGGGTCGAGGTGACATGGAAGACCTTGCCGTCCCGCACGCCGACCGCGACCTGCCCGTCCACGCCCGAGGGCAGGCCGCCGAACTTCTGCCGGAGCAGTACGGCGTGGCCGTCCCCGATGGGGTTGACGGCGATCTTCTCCAGCGCGTCCACGGCCTCGCCGGGAAGACCGAAGAGGTTCTCGTTCGCCTTCAGGTAGGCCCGCGCCGCCTGCTCGGGGTCGGCGCCCAAGCCCTCGGCGAGGGGGGTCGCGCCGGTCACGACGGCGGGGGTGCCGAGGGAGTTCCACCGGATCGTCGCGGTGCCGGCCGAGCGGGAGAGCCCCGCCGGGGGCGCGACGCTGCCACGCCGGTTGTCGAGGTCGGGCTTGGCGCCCTCCTCGGCCTGGAAGTCGTGGGACTTGGGGGCCTGCCCGCCGGGTTCACCCTGGGCGATCCCCGGTAGGGGGAGTGCGAGTGCCGCGCCCGCGGCGGCGATGACGGTGAGGCGTAACCAGGGTTTGGTCAGCACCAGTCCTCCTGCGGAGAGACGGCCGTGATCGGCCATGCCACGCGAGGATCACGCGTGATTCGCAAGAGGTAACACTTATCCAAGTGTCCTGACAAGATCTTGTAAAGGATGCTATGTCAGTGTAAAGAGGACCCTCCGGACCGCGGACGCGGCCCCGTAGGGCACCGGGGCGGGGCCGGGAGAGCCGGTGACCCGCCAGACCCGGTGAGGACCTGGCGGGAGCCGGCGGCCCGGCAGGGATCCGGCGGCCCCGGTAGGGGGCAGGGGAAGGCCCGGGTGATCAGGAGAAGGGGATCCACGCCCGATCGGCCAGGGTCTTCAGGTCGTTGACCTTCAGGCCGAGGTCGGAGACCGTCCACAGGCTGTCGCCGACGACGATCGAGCGGCGGATGCCCGGGTCGAAGGGGGCGAAGCGGGTGTTGTTCACCGGCCTGGGCTTGGGGTGGACGACGGTGCCGGTCTTGCTGATGGCCGAGTCGCCGATGGTGAGGACCAGGGCGGTGCCGTTGGTCTGCTCGGTGCCCGTCCAGGTGTTCAGCGGGAGGACCGCCGTCCCGGTCTTGGCCCAGTACAGGAAGGCGTGCGGGTC
>NZ_BAAAVI010000131.1:0-10657 GCF_039534445.1 Streptosporangium fragile
CGGCGAAGGTCTTCCACCTCCGCACGGTCAAACAGCGCCTCGTGGCGCACGCCGCGCGGCTTCCGGTGCTCAGGCCTGGCGGCCCTGCGCTCCGGGTCCGCTTGCCATCGGATGACTGACCCTCAGCGAAGCTACCTGCACATGACTCGACGCGACCCTCAGCCTCATAGGTGCAGGTGTCCTGCCTATGTTCGTTCCCTCGGCTACCCTTTGCAATGTCTTTAGGAGCATGCATTAGGGCGCCGGCCCGAACAGGACCGGGCGGTCTGGGAAGAGACGGTCGCAGGGTGTACAGCGCGCAGCAGAGCCGGATCGAGAGCTTCATCTGGGGAATCGCAGACGACGTCCTACGCGATGTGTACGTCCGAGGCAAGTATCGCGACGTGATCCTTCCCATGCTCGTCCTCAGGCGCTTCGACGCCGTCCTGGAAAAGACCAAGGACGCCGTCCTGCGTACCCATGAGGAGCTCAGGAGCCTAGGTCTGGTCGACCGTGAGCAGTTGGATTTCCCGTTGCGAGAGGCCGCAGGGGAGGCGTTCTATAACACATCGCCCTTCACCCTCCAGAAACTTTCCAAGAGAACTACGGCCCAGCAGCTCCGCAGCGACTTCGAGGCGTACCTGGACGGCTTCTCGCCGAACGTCAAGGAAATCCTCGACAACTTCGAGTTCCGTAACCAAATCCCTAAGCTAACCCGCAATGACACCCTCGGAATGCTGCTCAACAAGCTGCTGTCGCCGGAGATCAACCTTTCCCCCGAGCCCGTACTCGACGCGTACGGGCGGGTTCGTCTGCCGGGCCTCGACAACCACGCCATGGGTACGATCTTCGAGAACCTGGTACGTCGGTTCAACGAGGAGAACAACGAGGAGGCCGGCGAGCACTGGACACCACGTGACGTGGTCAAGCTCATGACCCGGCTGATGTTCCTGCCCATTGCAGAGAAGATCAAAGGTGGCACGTATCTGCTATACGACGGTGCATGCGGCACCGGAGGCATGCTCACCGTCGCCGAGGAGACCCTGCGCGACCTCGCAGCCCAGCATGGTGCGAAGGACATCGTCACCCGGCTGTACGGCCAGGAGATTAACTCCGAGACGTATGCCATCTGCAAAGCCGACATGCTGCTGAAGGGTGATGGGGAAGCTGCCGACAACATCAAGGGCGGCCCAGAATGGTCCACACTCTCCAACGACGCCTTTCCCCGCCAGCAGTTCGACTTCATGCTCGCCAACCCTCCTTACGGTAAGAGCTGGAAGGCCGACCAGGAACGGCTGGGTGGGAAGGCAAAAATCTCGGATCCCCGGTTCATCGTCACCTTCGAGGGCGAGACGGAGCCATCCTCGCTGGTCACTAGCTCCAACGACGGCCAAATGATGTTCCTGGCGAACATGGTCTCGAAAATGAAGACTGAGTCACCGCTGGGCAGCCGGATCGCTGAGATTCACAATGGCTCGTCTCTCTTCACCGGGGACGCCGGGAGCGGTGAGAGTAACATCCGGCGCTGGATCATTGAGAATGACTGGCTTGAGGCGATCGTCGCACTGCCGCTGAACATGTTTTACAACACAGGAATCGCCACCTATGTCTGGGTGATCACGAACCGAAAGTCTGAGGCCCGTAAGGGCAAAATACAGTTAATCGACGCCTCCGGCTGGTCTACTCCACTGCGCAAGAACCTGGGAAGCAAGAACTGCGAGTTGGCTGCAACCGACATCGAGCGCGTCACCCAGGCATTCTTGGACTTCGCCGAGACGAAGCGATCCAAAATCTTCCAGAACGAGGCGTTCGGCTACTGGAAGATCACGGTGGAACGTCCGCTGCGCCTTTGCAGCCAGTTCACCAAGGCACGTGTCGAAGCACTGCGCTTCGCGTCAGGTGAAGAGGAAGCGCGGGAGCTGCTGTACGAGAAGTTCGGCGACGACTTGTTCACGGACTTCGCGAGCGTGGCCAAGCAGGTGCGCGAGCAACTGGATTCGTGGGCGCGCGCGGCTGGCTGGGATGAGGACGAGGCGAACACCGACATCCCTGTTGTCAAAGAGGCGGCCCGCAAGAAGCTGCTGAACGCGAAGACATGGGAGCGAGACGGGCAGTTGGTCAAGGTCGGTGCGGCGCTGCTCGACGACATAGGCGAGCAGACCTTTGACGACTACAACGAGTTCGACCGGCAGGCCAGTCTGGCGATGAGCCGCCTCGGCCTCAAGCTCAGCCCGGCTGATCGCAAGGTACTGCTGCGGGGCATGAGCTGGCGCGACGAGGCCGCGAAACCGGTGATCCTCAAACAACACAAGGCTGGCACGATTGCGCGCCCTCTGTACGGCCTGTACGAGATAGAAGAGACGAAGTCAGGAAAGCCGCAGACGCTCCTCGTCGAGTTCGAAGCCGACAGTGAACTGCGCGACACGGAACAGGTGCCGCTGCTAGAACCTGGCGGCATCGAGGCGTTCTTCTACCGCGAGGTCCTGCCCCACGCGAAAGATGCGTGGATCAAGGAGAGCGCAACGAAAAAGGGATATGAAATTAGCTTCACGCGCCACTTCTACAAGCCCCCGAAGCTGCGCAGCCTGGAAGAAATCCGGGCGGACATCGTGGCATTGGAGAAAGAGACCGAAGGGCTGCTAGGAGACCTGCTTGGCGGGGAGGGCATGTGAACAACGAGCTCGCGCCGTACGCGGAGTATGTGGATACAGGGATCGATTGGTTGAATTCGATTCCTGCGCACTGGTCTGTTGAACCTGGTCGGTCATGCTTGACATACAGATCCAACAAAAATGTTGGCATGCAAGAGACAACAGTGCTGTCCCTTAGTTATGGGAAAATCATCACTCGGAGTTTATCCAAACCGAGCGGCCTCCTCCCCGCCTCTTATGAAACATATCAAATTATAGAGCCACAAGACATCGTCATTCGCCCGACAGATCTTCAGAATGACAAAACCAGCCTGCGTGTTGGGCAGGCAAATACGAGGGGAATCATCACTTCGGCATATCTGAGACTCGCGCCTCGCGGGGAGCTTGTCCCGGACTATGCATACCAAGTACTGCACTCCTATGATCTTATGAAGATCTATTACGGAATGGGTTCAGGACTTCGACAGAACCTGGATTTCAATGACTTTAAGTCGCTTCCCATTCCCATTCCCCCCGCCGAGGAGCAGTATGCTATCGTAAAGTATGTTCGACATGTCGAACGAAAGATTGGAGCGGCGATCCAGGTCAAGCGGCAGCTCGTAACCCTGCTCGCCGCACAAAAGCGCGCAATTGTGCATCAGGCGGTGACCGGCGGACTGGCCCCTTCTGTTGAATTTAAAGAGGCAGGAGTTCCGTGGGTCGAAACCATTCCATCTCATTGGGCAATGGTTCCGATTAAACGCCTGCTTCAAGACATCGAGTATGGCACCTCTCAAAGTCCGGAAGGATACGGTCCGATCCGAATCCTTACGATGGGAAGCATCCGAGATGGGAAGGTGAGCGTCCCCGCGTCTGGAAATTCTGTCGCAGTTCCCCCTGGGCTTACAGTCCGCCATAACGACCTCCTCTTCAATCGAACAAACAGTCCGGATCTTGTAGGAAAAGTAGGAATCTACGACGGTCCAGACGACGAAACGATTTCTTTTGCGTCTTACCTTGTAAGACTGCGCGTCCGACGAGAATGCTGTGCCCAGTGGCTATGTTATGCACTCAATAGCCCTCTCTTTTGGGCCTATGCCCGCGGGCATGCACTGCTGAGTCTTCATCAAGCGAATCTCAATCCAACTCGTTATGGGCAGCTGTTAATTCCGCTACCTCCCAAAAAGGAGCAAGAGGAGATCGCGCGGTATCTATGTAGGCGCGAGCGTGAAATCGACGCGGTGATTAACCGCATCGAGCGTGAAATCTCCCTCCTCCGTGAATACCAAACCCGCCTGACTGCTGACGTGGTCACCGGGAAACTCGACGTCCGTACTGCCGCAGCGGCGCTGCCCGATGTGGATCCGCACCACGCCGACCTAATCACGGCAAATGACGCCGATGAGGAGGGGCTGGACGGTGATGACCTGACCGAGGAGTCAATGTGAGCAGCGCAGCGGGGTTGTATGGCGGTACGGACATGAGCGAGAGAGCCCTCGAACGTGACATCGTCGCGGACATGACCTCGCCGTCCGGCGGGTGGATTGAGGGGTCTGCCAAGTCGTATGACCGTGGCCGCGCCATCGACGTCGAGCAACTTCGTGCGTTCCTGGAGGAGACCCAGCCGGAGGCCGCTGCGGCGTTCGAGCTTGACAATCCTCAGTCCAACACACGTGCGCAGTTCCTCAACCGTGTGCAGGGTCACATCACCCAGCATGGAGTCGTGGACCTCCTGCGGAAGGGGATGAACCACTCCACCAGCACGGGGGCCTACGAGGTCGTCTTCTACGGGGCGACTCCCTCCCCGGGTAATGCCGTCGCGGAACGGCGTCACCGCGCCAACCGCTGGAGTGTGACTCGACAGCTGCGCTACAGCCAGGACGACACGCAGTTAGCCCTGGATCTGGCCATCTTCGTCAACGGTCTGCCGCTCGCGACGTTCGAGCTGAAGAACCACCAAACCAAACAGACCGTGGAAGACGCTGTCGAGCAGTACAAGAACACGCGCGATGCACGTGAGCTGCTTTTCGCCGACGGTCGCTGCCTAGCGCACTTCGCGGTGGACGAGCACTCGGTGCGGTTCTGTACCCGGCTAGCCGGTAAGAAGTCATGGTTTCTTCCCTTCGACAAGGGATGGGACGGCGGCGCCGGCAACCCGCCCAACCCAAATGGCTACCGGACGGCGTACCTCTGGCAGGACATCCTGTCGCCAAGCAGCCTTGCGGACATCATCGAGCATTACGCCGCCCGGCTGGTGGAGAAGGACCCTAAGACCAAAAAGACGAAGCGGTGGCAGATCTTCCCTCGATACCACCAACTCGACGTCGTCCGTAAGCTCCTCAAAGACAGTGAGGAGAACGGCGCCGGCCAGCGCTATCTGATCCAGCACTCGGCTGGCAGTGGCAAGTCAAACTCCATCGCCTGGCTGGCGCACCAACTGGTCGGTCTCGGCGGCGACGACTCGCCCGTTTTTGACGCGGTTATCGTAGTCACTGACCGCATCAACTTGGACACGCAGATCGAGCGTACGGTCAAGCAGTTCACGCAGCTCCGATCACTCGTGAAGCACGCCGACAAGTCGAAGGACCTGCGCGAGGCGCTGGCCAATGGTACGAAGATCGTCATCTCCACCGTTCAGAAGTTCCCGGTGATCCTTCAGGACATCGGCAACGCGCACCGGGACCGGCGGTTCGCCATCATCATCGACGAAGCGCACTCCGGGCAGGGTGGTAAGACGACTCACGCCATGAGCAGTGCGCTCGGTACCGCTCCGGAAGATGTCGAGGAGGAGACGACCGAAGATAAGATCAACAGGATTATCGACAGTCAGAAGTTGCTCAGCAACGCCAGCTACTACGCCTTCACGGCTACACCCAAGGAGCGGACGCTCGGTTACTTCGGCCGCCGCGGCACGGACGGACGCGATCACCCCTTCCACATCTACACGATGAAGCAGGCGATCGAAGAGGGTTTCATCCTGGACGTTCTGAAGAGCTACACGACTGTGGAGAGCTACTACAAGCTTGTCAAGTCGGTTGAGGACGACCCCGAGTTCGATGCCAAGAAGGCCGTGAAGAAGTTGCGCCGTTACGTCGAGGGCAACGAGCACGCGATCCAGACTAAAGCGTCGATCATGGTTGATCATCTGCTGGAGCACGTGATCCGGCCCCGGAAGATCGGTGGTAAAGCACGTGCCATGGTGGTGGCTGACGGCATTTCGCGAGCGCTGGACTACTATTTCGCCATCAATGCGTATCTGCAGAAGCTAGGCAGCCCTTATCGGGCCATCGTTGCCTTCTCGGGCGAGCACGAATACGGCGGAAAGAACGTTACAGAGGCAAGCCTGAATGGCTTCCCGAGCAGCGCCATTGAGAAAACCTTCCGAGAGGACCCGTACCGTATCCTGGTCTGCGCGGACAAGTTTCAGACGGGCTACGACGAACCACTCCTACACACCATGTACGTTGACAAGCCACTGTCTGGCGTACGGGCGGTGCAGACTCTGTCCAGGCTAAACCGCGCTCACCCTGACAAGTACGACGTGGCCGTCCTGGACTTCTACAACAAGGCCGAGGGCATCCAAAAGTCGTTCGAGCGGTGGTACCGCACCACCGTGCTGGCGGAAGCAGTCGATCCCAACAAGCTCCACGATCTGCGGGCGGTTCTTGACGGCATGGGGGTTTACGGCCGCGAGGACATCGACCGCTTCGTTGAGATGTTCCTGGGCAAGGAGCCCCGCTCGCGTCTAGAAGCGCTCCTCGACCAACTCGTCGTCGCATACCAGGAGCTCGACAGTGAGGACCAGCAGGTCGAGTTCAAGGGCACGGCCAAGGCGTTCGTCCGCACATACGACTACCTGGCGGGCATCCTTCCCTACCGCAACGCCGGGTGGCTGAAACTGTCGATCTTGCTGACGTTCCTTATCCCCAAACTGCCCGCACCGATCGAGGAGGACCTTTCCAGGGGGATCTTGGAGACTGTAGACCTGGACAGTTACCGGGCTGAGCAGCAGATGGCGATTAGCATCACCCTAAGCGACGAGGACGCGGAGTTGACGGCAGGCACCCCTATGGCTACCGGACACCGGCCCGAGCCCGAACTGAAGCCCGCATCGGTCATCCTCCAGGATTTCAACCAGCACTTCGGCAACATTCCCTGGACCGATAAGGACCGGATACGTCATCTGATTTCTGTGGAGATACCCGCGAAGGTTCGAGAGGATAAGCAGTACATCAACGCCCAGCGGTACAACGACGAGCAGAACGCGCGCGTCGAGAGCGATGCCGCCGTGCAGCGGGCGATTATGGCGTTCCTCAAGTCCGACACAGAGCTCTACAGTCAGTTCGCCGGCAACCCCTCATTCAAGAGATGGCTGACGGAAATGATCTTCCGGGAAACTTACGATCCGACGGCCAGGGATAACGAAAGTGCTGACAATTGACTGCGCTTGCGTAGAAGCAGTTAGCCCCCGTCCAGGTTTAGACCTATCACTGCAATTGGGGCGGCTCCGCGCTGGGCCAGGATTGGCGGAACTGTAGGTGGTTTGAGCTCCTTACTATTTTTATTCCCCTGGCAATCTTGGTTTTGCGGCAATTGCCACCTTGACTGTCTTCTCGGTAACCCACAGCATATGTGTAAGCGCTAAAGCTGCGAATAGGATCGCGCAGAGGCAGGAAATAGCCGTCAGCCTATTTGGGGCCGAGTCGTTATCGACTACCAGTGCAATGAATGATAGCAGGGTAGCCATGGCGGCCCACCGCATGCTTCTTGTGTAGGAACCGAAGAGGCGGGGCCACTGCTTGGTTCGACGCAATATTTCGAATCGGGGCGAGTTGACGAAAGTCAAAGCGATAGTGATGGCTGCAACAATAAAGCCCAGGAGGGTTCCGTGAAGCCCAACTGTGGCAGTATAGATATCTTTCCGTCGGTTAAGTAGTATCTCCTGCAGTGGGTGATCTACTTCTGCGATTAACGATATTTTATAGAGCAGTGTTGAGGTGACAGCGAATGTGCATAGTTCTTTGGCGAAGGAGGGGAATCGCCGTCGCGTCATCCGTTGCACCTCTTAGGGGGATTGATTCGAGCCCTTCAAGGACACACTAGCGGACGAGGCCGACAAAAGATCTTCGTGTAGCTCATCGTAGGCGGCGATGATCTGGCGGTATGCATCCTCCCTGTTCAACACTCTGGATCTCTGGCTCTGGCGCAGGATCGTCTTCTTACTGATGAGCTGGTCCTCGAGCAGATTGATCTCATCGGTTCTCCCGGTTTCGCCGTCGACGACGGTTGCCTTCAACTCCTCTGCCTGGTCCCGAAGATCTTCCCTGCGGACGAGGCGACGCAAAAAGTTGATCAAGTCAGATTTGAGATCGACTCTTTTGTACGGCTCTGGCTGGAGTATGAGTCCGACAACCGCGGCATCACTTCCGGTGGCCGCCGAGTCAAGTGCCTTGCCGAGCGATTCGTTGGCTTCTCCGATAGTCGCCACGTACGACTTGCGCACTCGTAGTGTGAGCTTGCGAACGGCCTTAAGCCCTTCCAACTGCTGCGCCACGTCGTGGTTGAGCAGTGCCTCGAGTGTGAACTTTGGCTTTGGCTCAGACAGCGCATGCTCCATGTATCTGGGCAGGCGCTTTGCGCGGGGACCGTAGAAATTGTGCTCCACGCCTACGATCCCGTCAGGGAATAGGCAAATATGCGAGGTCTCGCATAGTCCTTCGTCGTCGCCGAGGGTGAGGTTGCGGAGGATGCCTCCAAGTTCTGACTGCGGAAGTGCATTCCTCCGGATGGTTCCCAGTCGAACCATCGTGATGTCTCCGACTGTGTCGTCTACCCAGGCGCACAAACTACTGCCATCCGCCTGGTTCATGTAGCGGCGACTGTCGGGGGCGAAGGAAAGGTCGTTGATCGCTTTGAGTCCAGACCTCAGCTCAACATCAATGTTCTTGGGGATGCCGGTTTCATCGGCGCCGGCATCGACCCGATAGAAGTAGATGCTTCTTTTGACGCTTGGTGGCTTCGCTTGGCGGAGGCGACGCTGGGGTGCCGAGGAACTCATGACTATAGAGTGCCACAAGCGGCTGGCTGCTGCGTCCGGTAAGCAGGGGTTCGGATCGATATGCCTATGCAAAGTGGCCCGTTTGTACTACATGCTGCTCTGAGGCTGAGGTATTTGTGTGCTATGTAACCTTTATATGCGATCTTGAGTTGCCATGTCGGTTCCCCGGCCCTTACGAACTGCATCAGGCGTCCCGGTCCACAAGCCACAGGAGAACCGCGAACGAGCTGTCGGACAGGGCGCCATGCAACTGTGGCAAGGTGGCGTCATGCATTGGGTGGGTGATGGCCCAGAGGCACGCAAGAGCATCGATACGTCGCTGTAGGCCAATGATTGCGAAGCGTTCTTTACGACCTCCGCAACGTGTCGCGCCGCTTCCGTTCCTCGGGCCTGGCCACTCTGCGGTCTGGGTCCACTTGCTGCCGTATGGGGTGAGGCACAGCCATCGGTCGGAGGCTGTTTGGCAGGGTAGGCGAGCGGCTACGGTGTGCCCGTGCAGCGGCTCGCGCTCTTCGACTTGGACAACACTCTCGTAGACCTTGACACGGCGTTTCGGGTGTGGGTCCAGGAGTTCGCGGAGGAGTACCGGTTGGAGGACGGGGCGGTCGACTGGCTGATCGGTCTCGACCGAGATGGCTACCCACACCGAGAGGTGTTTTTCGCCAAGGTACGTGAGCGCTTCGTCCTGCCTGACTCGGTCGAGGAGTTGTGGGGTCGCTATCGGCTGCAGATGCCGTACCTCGTGCGCTGTCGGCCTGAAGTGCTGGACGGCTTGGCCCGGTTACGCGCGTCCGGGTGGCGAGTTGCGATCGTCACCAACGGGACGGCGGACAACCAACTTGGGAAGATCCACCAGACAGGGTTGGCCGAGGCTGTAGACGCTTATGCGCTGTCGGGGGCCGAGGGCATCCGTAAGCCCGACGTCGGTCTGTTCGAGATCGCGGCCAAGCGTTGCGGCGTGGCTCTCGCCGAGGGCGGATGGGTGATCGGTGACAACCTGACCGCTGACATAGCCGGCGGACGGGCCGCGGGCCTTCGAACGATCTGGATCGACCGAGGAACCTGGCCCGGAGTCGACCACCAGGCCGACCATGCGGTTACCGACGTACTGGAAGCTATCGAGGTTCTTGAGCGCCACGGCTGATGTGACGACAACGCTGACGACAACGTCGGCCACCATGAGCGCGCACCGACATCCGAGCAGCACCCCCGACCTCGGGACGGACCGAGGTAGCAGGGCGATTGTTCCGCCTGAAAAGCGGAAGGTCGGCGGTTCGACCCCGCCCCTGACCACATCATATGAGTAGCAGAAACGCCCCGAGCCGATCATGGCCGGGGCTTTCTTGGTTCTGGGTGACGACAACGTGGCAGTAGCGGCCAGTGATCATCATGTCTATGCATGGGCGCCGGCGGACACCGCGAGCGTTGACTCATCTTGAGCGCGGGTCCTGATTGGTCGGTGTGTTTCACCAGAGCTACGCCGAGCGTTGTCGACAGTCTCGCGTTCTGGCGAGACCGTGCTCTTGCAGCCCTACGGATCAAAAGGCCGAGGAGGGTTCGAGTCCTCTCGGTCGCGCCATAGTGAGAGGGCCCGTGAACAGGTGAAACGCCATCATGGGCCTTTCTGCTTTTCAGAGTCACGCCGTGCCTTCCACTTCTGTGGGAGTCACCGGCGTGGATCTCCTCAGGAAGGCCTCGGAGATCGAGCCGGTGGACGAGGTCGCGTTCGCGGCGCCTGGTGGGGATGCGGGATTGGTAATGGCCGGGTTCGAGGTCGTGGTAGCGGGCGTCGAGGGCGGACAGCGGGTGCCTGATGGTCGCGGGGACGGGGGTGCCGACGGCGACGATGGCGCGTTTTCGTCCGTGATGTTTTACCGCTCGTCGGTAGTAGTACTTCGTTAGGTTGGTTCTGGTGGGTGGTGTTCTGGCGGAGTTGGGCCGGGAATGTCGCGGTGGCAGGTGGGGCACGCGCCGGTCCATGCGCGTATGA
>NZ_BAAAVI010000132.1:0-10112 GCF_039534445.1 Streptosporangium fragile
CGCCCGCCGCCAGGGCGGCGGCGAAGGCCCGGACGTCCGGCCAGCGCTCGTCGCGCTCGGCGGCCAGGCCGCGGGCGATGACGTCGCCGGCCGGGGAGGGGATCCGTCCGGGCCCTCGCCCCGCCACCCGCCCGGGAGGGTGGCCGGTGATCAGGTGGTGCGCCACCGCGGCGAGGCCGTACACGTCGGCGCGTTCGTCGGGTGGGATGCCGGCGCGCAATTGCTCGGGGGCCATGTAACCGGGGGTTCCGCCCGGCAGTGTGAGACCGGACGTCTGGGCCAGCTCGCCGGCGATGCCGAGGTCGGCGACCATCAGCCGCTCGCCGCCGTCCGGGGCGGAGGTGATCAGGATGTTGGCGGGCTTCAGATCGCGGTGGACGATACCGCGATCGTGCAGCGCGGCCACGCCGGCCGCGATCTGGAGGATCTGGCGCACCGCCTCGTCCAGCGGCACCGGGCCGCCGTCCACCCGCTCGCGCAGGGTGCCGCGATCGGCGTGGCCCATCACGAAGAACGGCCGCCCGTCGGGCAGGGTGCCGATGTCGTGCACCTGCACCACGTGCGGCGACTCCGCCCGGCGGATCATCAGGGCCTCCTGGGCGAACCTCCGGCGGATCCGCTGGTGGTTCGCCCAGTGCGCGGCCAGGACCTTGACGGCGACCGGTGCGTTCAGGGCGTCGTCGTGCGCGAGCCACACCGTGGCGAACGCGCCGTGGCCGAGCGGCCGCTCGACGCGGTAGCGGCCGATCGTGGGGGGAACGTCCATTCACCTATCGTGACGCTCCCGTGACTCTGTGTCAGCAGTTGGGGATCTCTCTGCCGGAGTTGTCCCTGGCCTCGTCGTTGCCCCAGCGGCTCAGGTAGTACGCCGAGACGTAGTCGCGGCCGCCCGTGTCCATGTCGGTCAGCAGCCACCAGTGGTTGTACTGGTCGGCGGTGCCGACCCGGTCACCCCGGCGCTTGCAGAACACGTAGTGGGTGCCCGCGTACAGGAACCCCCCGCGATAGAAGCCGGTGGCGGTGGCGAAGGTGTCCACCCAGTACTTCGTCTCGGAGGCCTGTGCGGCCCCGGCCCGGATCGCCGTATGCCCCGTCCCGGCCAGGGCCGCCGGGGCGGCGGCGGTGAGCGCGGCTCCGGCGAGGAGTGCGGCGACGACGGCTGTGATGCGCATCTGTGTGCTCCCTCTCTGGTTTTCCTGCGTGCGCTCACAGTCTGCGAAAAGATGCTCACCGTGGGTATCTGTAAGGTTTCAGGAGCCGCTCCCGGGATCATCGTCCAGCGCGACGACAGGGTGCTGGAGATCGCCCCCGGCGAGTACGTCACCTTCGGCCGGGGCCCGGCGGCCGACCTGGTGCTGCCCCATCCCGCGGTCTCCCGCCTGGCCGGGCGGATCGACGCGGTCGACGACTACTGGACGATCTCCAACCTGAGCCGCGCCGCGACCTACGTGGTGGAGAACCCCGAGGGTGGCGGCGAGTTCGTCAAGGTGCAGCCCGGCCGGGTGCGCGCCCCGATCCCGTTCGAGCTGGCGCGGGTGCGGTTGCCCGCCGAGCCGGCGTCGTTCCTGGTGTTCGCGCCCGAGCACGCCCTGCTCCACCCCGATGCGCCCCGTGAGGGCCAGGAGACCGTGCTCGCCTTCCCCCTCGACGTCACGGCCAAGTACTTCCTGGTCCTGGTCGCCCTCTGTGAGCCCCGGCTGCGCGACCCGCTCTCCACCGTGATCCCCACCGTCCCGGAGATCATCATGCGTCTGGCCCACCTGGGCCTCGGCCGCTCGGCGGTCAACTTCCACATCGACTACCTCGCCCGGGTGAAGCTCCGGGTGAAGAGTCCCGAGCGGCCGGGCAAGTCCGACTGGCAGCGCGCGGCCCTGGTCTCCCTGGCGCTCCGGCACGACCTGGTGACCGCCGATCACCTGTCGCTGCTCGAACCGCGAAGACGCCCCTCGCCGTGATGGCGGCGAGGGGCGTCCGGCGCACTGTTCTCCTGTGAGGCCCTGACGGCGAGGGGCGTCCGGCGCGCTGTTCCGCCGGGACGGCCGCCCGACGCCGAGGGGCCTTTCGCGCGGTCGCCGCGGGGGATCAGCCCGCGGAGGCGGCGTCCTTGGCCTGGGCGCGCAGCGCCCGGCTGATGCCGTCCGCCCCCTCCAGCAGCAGACGTCGCAGGGCCTGCGGCGGCTGCTCGGCGGAGATGAAGTCCTGCGTCCTGGCCACCGTCTCGGCGGAGATGGCCAGCGCCGGGTAGCAGCCGTTGGCGAAGTTCTGGGCGCTGTCGGACGTCCAGGCCTTCCAGATCCGGCCGATCTCGGCGAAGTACTTCTCCGCGTACGGCGCCAGCAGGTCCGGGTGGCGCGGGTCCATGAAGCCGATGATCGTCGAGCGGAGCAGCGCGCCGCTCAGCTCACCGCCGGTGATCGACGCCCAGGCGTTCGCCTTGCCCTCGGCCGTCGGGATCGCGGCGCGGGCGTTCGCCGCGGAGCGCTCGCCGGTGGCGGTTGCGTCGCGTACGAGTTCCTGGGCGATGGCTTCCTCGCCGAGCACGCCGCCGGAGACCAGGCCCTGGATCAGCGTCCAGCGCAGGTCGGCGTCGACGGTGAGGCCGTCGAGCACGACCGAACCGTCCAGCAGGCCCGCGAGGAACGCCAGGTCGTCCTGGGCGATCGCGGTGGCCGCCAGCGCGTTCACGTACGCCAGCTGGTGGTCGGAGCCCGGCTCCGCCGCGGCGACGAGCGCGCGGAGCGCGGAGGCCAGGCGGGACAGTCCTTCGGCACGCCAGGCCGGGTCGGCGTACTGCTGGACGGCCTGGCGGGCCTGGCGGAGCACGGTCTGGGCGACCGTGATGTCCTTGACCGACTCGATGCCGGAGATGACCAGCGCCAGGTAGTCACGGGTGGACATCTCGGCGTCGCGGGTCATGTCCCAGGCCGCCGACCAGCACAGGGCGCGCGGCAGGGACTCGGTGAACCTGCTGATGCCACCGTCGACGAGGGTCCGCAGCGAGCGCTCGTCGAGCCGGACCTTGGCGTAGGTCAGGTCGTCGTCGTTGATCAGGACCAGGTCGGGCTGCACCTCGCCGACCAGGTCGGGCACCGCGGTGCGCGCGCCGACCACGTCGAGCTCGACCCGCTTGACGCGGACCAGCTCCTCGCCCTGACGGGAGTACAGGCCGATGGCGACGCGGTGCGAGCGCAGCGTCGGGTAGTCGGCCGGGGCCTCCTGCAGCACGTCGAAGGTGAGGAAACGGCCCTCGGAATCGGTGGTGAACGACGGGCGCAGCGTGTTGACCCAGGAGGTCTCCAGCCAGTCCTTGGACCAGGACGACAGGTCGCGCCCGGAGGTGCGCTCCAGCGCGGACAGCAGGTCCGCGAGCGTGGTGTTGCCCCAGGCGTGCTCGGCGAAGTAGTTGCGGACACCGGCCAGGAAGTTGTCCAGGCCCACGTAGGCGACGAGCTGCTTGAGCACCGAGGCGCCCTTGGCGTAGGTGATGCCGTCGAAGTTGACCTCGACCGCGTGCATGTCGACGATGTCGGCCGCGATCGGGTGGGTCGAGGGCAGCTGGTCCTGGCGGTAGGCCCAGGACTTCTCCACGTTGGCGAAGGTCGTCCACGCGCCCTGGCCCCAGCGGGTGGCCTCGGCCTGGCAGAGCACCGAGGCGTAGGTGGCGAACGACTCGTTCAGCCACAGGTCGTCCCACCAGCGCATGGTGACCAGGTCACCGAACCACATGTGCGCCATCTCGTGCAGGATCGTCTCGGCGCGGCGCTCGATCACCGCGTCGGTGACGCGCGAGCGGAAGACGTAGTCCTCCAGGAAGGTCACGCACCCGGCGTTCTCCATCGCGCCGGCGTTGAACTCCGGCACGAAGAGCTGGTCGTACTTGCCGAACGGGTAACGGAGCCCGAAGATCTTGTGGAAGAAGTCGAAACCCTGCCGGGTGACCTCGAAGATGTTCTCCGGGTCGAGGTATTCGGCGAGCGAGGCGCGGCAGTACAGCCCCAGGGGGATGCCGTCGTGCTCGGAGGTCACCTTGTGGTACGGCCCGGCGCACAGGGCGGTGATGTAGGTGGACATCACCGGGGTGGCCGGGAAGTGCCAGCGCCGGGCGGCCTGCAGCGCGCCGTGCTTGCCGTGGTGCTCCTGCAGTTCCTCGGTCTCGTCGGGCGCCGCGTTGGAGATGATCTCCCAGTGGGACGGCGCGAGCACGGTCAGCTCGAAGGTGGCCTTCAGGTCGGGCTGGTCGAAACAGGCGTACATCCGGTGGGCGTCGGCCGTCTCGAACTGGCTGTGCAGGTAGACGTTCTTGTCGACCGGGTCGACGAAGCGGTGCAGGCCCTCGCCGGTGCGGCTGTAGGAGCAGTCGGCGTCGATGCGCAGCTCGTTGGTCTCGGCCAGGCCCGGCAGCGGCAGCCGCCCGGCTTCGAGATCGTATCCGCTCACGTCCAGCTCGACGCCGTTCAGGACGGCTCTGCGCACCTTGGCGCCGGCCAGGTCGATGAACGTCTCCGCGCCTGGCCGGGCGCAGGTGAAGCGGACCGTGGTGACGCTCTCGAAGCGCTCCTCACCCTCGGTCAGGTCGAGTTCCACCGCGTATGACTGCACGCTGAGCAGCCGTGCGCGCTCACGCGCCTCGTCACGGGTCAGATTGCCTGCCACTACCGCTCCCTCTTCACAACATCCCCCGCTCCATTGCTAAGGGGTGACTGAATCCTGCCACGTAAGGCGCAGGATCGCCGCCTCGAAGATCCATCCATGGACTGATAGCCAGACTCGAGGATAAAGCGGCAAGTCAAGGCATTAATCCACCTCCGGAATAGGAAACTCCACCGCCCTGGTTGTCGCTAGGTGAACAAGCTGTACGAGCAGGAAGCGCCAACATGACTGAGCGAACCCCCGTCGATCTCTGGTTCGACCCCTTCTGCCCGTTCGCGTGGATGACCTCCCGCTGGCTGCTGGAGGTGGAGAAGGTGCGGCCGATCGAGCCGCGCTGGCACGTCATGAGCCTGAACGTCCTGAACGAGGACAAGGACGTCCCGGACAGCTACCGGGAGATGATCGCCAAGGCCATCGGCCCGGTCCGTGTGGTCACCGCCGTGCAGGAGAAGTACGGCTCCGAGACCGTCGGCCGCCTCTACACCGAGCTCGGCGTCCGCTTCCACAACCAGGGCAGGATCAAGGAGCTGGACACGCTCCGCGAGACCGTGGAGGAGGCCCTGGAGGCCGCCGGGCTGGACCGCGAGTTCGCCGACGCGATGGACTCCGAGGAGTTCGACGAGGCGCTCCGCGCCTCGCACAACGACGGCATCGACCGGGTCGGCCAGGAGGTCGGCACCCCGGTGATCGCGGTCGGGGACATCGCGTTCTTCGGCCCGGTCATCTCGCCCGCCCCCAAGGGGGAGGACGCCGGCAGGCTGTGGGACGGTGTCCGGCTGGTCGCCGGGTTCGACAGCTTCTTCGAGCTCAAGCGCTCCCGGACCCGGCCTCCGATCTTCGACTGATCCACGCCGCCCGCCCCGGCCGGCCCGCGCTGTCCGGGGCGATCGCGCGCATCTCCCCGCGCCCGTCTTCGCCCGCCCCCACCGCATCGCCCGCACCGCATCGCCCGCGCCGTACCGGCCGGGCCCGCCCCACCGTCCCGGCCGCGCGGCCGGGACGGTGGGGCGGCGGTGCCGGGCGGTGCCGATGCCATTGAAGATCAAATAGCGTGTTTATCCGGATATTACGAGTTTTTAAGGATCTCGTTTATCCGTGCGCCGCGCATGCGCTTCCCCGTACCCTCGTCGCAGCGGTCAGGCCGGGTGCCCGTCACGGCGGGCGGCCGTGACCGGCCGGGTCGCGATCTCCGCCCGGCCGACACGTGCTCACCCGCGACCTGCCGGGCTCTCGCATAATGACGGCACGCACGCAAGGATGAGAGGCATGCGGCACCTTTATCTGAACGGGGCCTGGCGGCCATCGGCGTCGCGCGAGAGCGTCGATGTGATCAATCCCGCGACCGAGGAGACGATCGACCGGGTGCCGGCCGGATCCCCCGCCGACGTCGAGGTCGCGGTGGCCGCCGCCCGGGAGGCCTTCCCCTCCTGGTCCGCCACCCCCGCCGCCGAGCGGGGCAAGATCCTCGCTGCGGCGGCCGGGCTGGTCCGCGACCGCTCCGACCAGATAGCCAGGACCATCACCACCGACATGGGCGCGCCGTACGGGCTGGCGTTGAACGTGCAGACGCTGATGCCCGCCGGGGTGCTGGCGTCCTACGCGCAGCTCGCCGAGACCTACGACTTCGACGGCGGGAGGGTCGGCAACTCCCGCATCCTTCGCGAGCCGGCCGGGGTGGTCGCCGCCATCACGCCGTGGAACTACCCGCTCCACCAGATCGTCTGCAAGGTGGCCCCGGCGCTGGCCGCGGGCTGCACGGTCGTGCTGAAGCCCAGCGAGGTCGCGCCGCTGGCGGCCTTCACCCTCGCCGGGATCTTCGACGAGGTCGGGCTGCCCGCCGGGGTCTTCAACATGGTCAGCGGCTACGGCCCGGTGGTGGGGGAGGCGCTGGTCACCCATCCCGACGTCGACATGGTGTCGTTCACCGGCTCGACCAGGGCCGGGCGCCGGGTCGCCTCCCTGGCCGCCGAGACCATCAAACGGGTGGCCCTGGAGCTCGGCGGCAAGTCCGCCAGCGTGATCCTGCCGGACGCCGACCTGCGCGTGGCGACCAAGGCGACGGTGGCCAACGCCTTCGTCAACTCCGGCCAGACCTGCTCCGCCTGGACCCGCATGATCGTCCATCGCGACCGGTACGACGAGGCCGTCGGCCTTGCCGTCGAGGCCGCCGGGAAGTACACCGTCGGCGATCCCTTCGACGAGGCCACCCGGCTCGGACCGCTCGTCTCCGCCGCCCAGCGCGACCGGGTCGTCCGCTACATCAACCGGGGTCAGGAGGAGGGGGCCCGGCTGGTGGCCGGCGGCACCGACCGGCCCCGGGACCGGGGCTTCTACGTGGAACCCACGGTGTTCGCCGGGGTGGAACCGGGGATGGTCATCGAGCAGGAGGAGATCTTCGGCCCGGTCCTGACGATCATCCCCTACTCCCGCGGCGAGGACGAGGCCGTCGCCATCGCCAACGGCACCCCGTACGGCCTGGCGGGCGCCGTGTGGGCCGGCGGCGAGGAGCGCGCGATCTCGGTCGCCCGGCGGTTGCGCACCGGCCAGGTCTCCGTCAACGGCGGCCGCTTCAACCCGCTCGCCCCCTTCGGCGGCTACAAGCAGTCGGGCCTCGGCCGGGAGCTGGGGGAGTTCGGCCTGGAGGAGTTTCTGGAGATCAAGTCTCTCCAGCTCTGACCCGGCGACCCCGCCACCGGGTCAGGGCGCCTGGAGCAGCACCTTCCGGGCGGCGTCCTTGGCCAGCCGGTCCACGTACAGCTTGCCGTCGAGGTGGTCGGTCTCGTGCTGGAAGCAGCGCGCGAGCATGCCACGGGCCTTGACCTGCACCGGGCGCCCCAGCCGGTCCAGCCCGCGGACGGTGACCCCGGCGGCCCGGGGCGTCCTGGCGTAGATCGGGGTGCCGGTCTCGCGGCCGGGGACCGACAGGCAGCCCTCCTCGTCGAGGACCTCGGCGTCGTCGTCGACGGTCAGCTCGGGGTTGATCACGTGTCCCTTGCGGTTGCTGCAGTCGTAGACGAAGATCCGCTTCGACACGCCGATCTGCGGACCGGCCAGGCCGACGCCCCGGGCCTGGTACATCACCTGGAACATCTCGTCGATGAGCCGCCGCAGCTCACGGTCGAAGTCGGTGACCGGCTCGGCGGGCGTGCGCAGGACCGGGTCTCCGACCACTCGGATGTCACGCATGTGGGACTCTCTCTTGTAAGGGTTCATGAACCATACTGGCTGTTACTCTAGCCGGGGCCGGGGTCGAGCCGTCCCCGCACACCTGCGAAACTGGGCGGGTGCGCGTCTACATCGGTGCCGACCATGCCGGCTATGAGCTCAAGAACCACGTCGTCTCCTGGCTGAAGGAGCACGGCCACGAGGTCACGGACTGCGGTCCTTTCGTCTACGACGCCGAGGACGACTACCCGCCGTTCGTCCTGCGCGCGGCGGAGGGCGTCGCCGACGACCCCGGCAGCCTCGGGGTCGTCATCGGTGGTTCGGGCAACGGCGAGCAGATCGCCGCCAACAAGGTGCGCGGCGTCCGCGCCGCCCTGGCCTGGAACGAGGAGACCGCCAGGCTCGCCCGCGAGCACAACAACGCCAACGTCATCAGCGTCGGCGCGCGGATGCACGAGCAGGACGAGGCGACCCGGTTCGTCGAGATCTTCCTGGAGACCCCCTACTCGGGAGCCGAGCGGCACAACCGCAGGATCGCCCAGCTCACCTCGTACGAGACGATCGGCCAGCTCCCGCCCCTGCCGTAACCCTTCGCGGCGGCGGCTCCCGGCCTCCGCCGCGCCTTCTCCGCCCCCTCCCCCCGCGGCCCGTCGCCGTCGGAGCGCGCCACCGGCCCGCTCGCCGCGGCCTTCCGCCGGCACGTTGCGTGCCCGCCCGCCGGCGGCTCGCCGACCACCACCGCGGCGGCCCTCCACCGCGGCGGGACACGGGCGGCGGTCCTACCGGTGCCGCGGGGAGTCGCGGGTCTCCTTCCGCGGCGGCTCCCGGCGCGTCCCCTCCTTGCGAGGAGCGGATTCCTTGCGGGGCATCTCGTCGCGCAGCGGCCGGCGGTCGGCGGCCTCCCGCTGCTCCCGCGTGGGACGCGAGACGTCGCGGGCCCGCATCGCGGTGATCGGGGTGATCTGCAAGCTCTGCAGTGCCATGCCGCCACCATAACCCGCCCCGGCCCCGCCCGGCGGTCAGAAGATCCGGCTGCCCCAGGGCGCGGGCTCCCAGGACATCGCGGTGGACAGCTCCCGCACCGCTCCCTCCCGGGACTCACGCACCACCCCCGCCGCGCTCAGCGGCGTCAACCGGCGGCCACCCAGGTAGGCCGCGCCCAGCGCGGAGACCGGCAGCGTCAGGTCGGCCGGGTCGCCGGTGGGCGCGCAGCGGGCGCCGGAGGGATCGGCGGTCAGCCGCCAGCGGCGGGCGTTCCACGGGCACCGGGCGTCCTCGACCTCGATCACCACGTCCACCGGCGCCGCGTAGCGGCGGGCCGGCAGGGCCCGTTCGACGTCGACGACCCGGACCCACAGGTCGTCCCTCCAGAGCGCGTTGAGCCTGCGCGGTTCGGCCAGCAGATGGATCACCGGGTCGTCCGAGGGGCGGTCCGCCGCCGTGACGTGCGAGACCAGGTCGCGGTCCAGGACGTGCCGCCAGAGCAGCGCGTACCCGGCCGGGTCGAGGGCGAACAGTTCCCGCAGCCGCAGCTCGCCGTCCGGCACGTCGTGGTCGGTGAAGCTCCGCCTGATCCGGAAGAGCGCGTAGCCGCGGGGCCCGTCGTCGTCCTCGGCGACCACGCCGCGCAGCGGCCCGGCGCCGTCCTGGTCGGCCTCGTGGTCGGTCAGCACCGTGTCCCAGCGCGCGGGAGTGCGGGCGTACAGTCCCGGGCGGCTGCCGAGCACCGACTCGAAGATCTTCTCGAAGAGGGGACGCGTCTCCGCGGGCTTGACGACGCGCAGCCGCAGCCCGGGGTCGGCCGGGGCGTGCGGGGCGAAGGCCGCGCTCGCGGTGGGGATCCGGAAGGTCAGGGCGTCGGCCGCCCTGCCGTACCCGAACCGCCCGTAGATCGCGGCCTCGGACGCGTAGAGCGCGGCGACCGCCTCGCCCCGTTCGTGAAGGTCGGACAGCTGGCGGGCCATCAGCGAGGAGAGGATGCCCCGGCGGCGGTGGGAGGGCAGCACGGCGACCGCGGTGACCCCGGCGACCGGGAGCGGCCCGCCGGGCACGGTCATGGTGAAGCTGCACACCGAGGTGACCCCCACAAGCCGGCCGCCGTCGAAGGCGCCGAGCGAGCGGTCGAACTCGGCGGTGCCCCGGTACAGCTCCGCTCTGTGCGGCGGTATCGCGGCGCCGAACGCCTCCTCGTCGACCGTGATCCAGTCGGGCCATTCCGCTTCGGCGATCGGACGCAGGCTAATACTACAGCCAGGTTTTGTGATCTATAGTTCTGGATCATGTCGGATGAGCTGACC
>NZ_BAAAVI010000133.1:0-9744 GCF_039534445.1 Streptosporangium fragile
CGTCCTGGCCTGGTCACACTTTCGACGACTCCATCAGACCCGTGCTCTGATCAGCCATTACCGACGACGCGGCGACCCACTCCCAGCGGAGCTACGAATGTAGTACCGGTGTGTGCCCCTCCCCGTTTTCCCCGGCACCCCCCGTGTCTCCCGGCGCCTCCTCCGAGCCCCTTTCCTGTTTCCCGGCGCCTCCCGGGCGCGGGCGAAGCTCCCGGGCGAGGCTCCCGTATGGATCACCGGGACAGGTCCCCGGCCCGGGTCGCCGCCTCGGCTCGGACGGCGCGCTCGTACGCCCGGCGGGGCTGGGTGAGCGCCCCGAGCGAAGTGATCTCCCTGCGGAAGAACAGCGCCAGGGTCCAGTCGACCAGTACCCGTACCTTACGGTTGGTGGTCGGCACCCGCGACAGATGGTAGGTGCGGTGCATGAACCAGGCCGCCCGGCCCCGCACCTTGCGGCCGTAGACCTGGGCCACTCCCTTGTTGAGGCCGAGGGAGGCGACCGAGCCGGCGTAGGCGTGCCGGTACGGGGTGAGCTCGCCCCCGCGGATCCTGGCCACGACGTTGTCGGCCAGCGTGCGCGCCTGGCGTACGGCGTGCTGGGCGTTGGGCGCGCACGTCTTCCCCGGCTGGGTGAGGTCGGGGACGGCGGCGCAGTCACCGGCCGCGAAGACCGTGGCGGAGCCCTCGACGGTGAGCTCGGCGGTCGCCCTGACCCGGCCCATGGCGTCCAGCGGGAGCCCGCTGCGCTCGACGAGCGGATGCGGCTTGACGCCCGCCGTCCACACCAGGGTGTCCGAGTCGAAGGCGGTGCCGTCGTCGAGGACGATGCGGCCGTCCACGGCCGACTCCAGCCGGGTGTGCAGGCGTACGTCGATGCCGCGCTGACGGAGCTGCTCCAGCGTCCACAGGCCCATCTCGGGGCCGACCTCGGGCAGGATGCGGCCGGTGGCCTCCACCAGGTACCAGTGCAGGTCGCCGGGGTCCAGGCCCGGGTAATAACGGCAGGCGCCGCGGGCCATGTCCTCCAGCTCGGCCAGGGCCTCGACACCGGCGTACCCGCCGCCGACGAAGACGAAGTTCAGCGCCCTGGCGCGGATCTCCGGGTCGGTGGTCGACACGGCGAGATCGAGCTGGGCGAGCACGTGGTCGCGCAGGCGGATGGCCTCCTCGATGGTCTTGAAGCCGACGCCGCACTCGGCCAGGCCGGGGATCGGCAGCAGGCGGGAGATCGAGCCGGGTGCGAAGACCAGCAGGTCGTACTCCAGGATGCGGCCGGGGCCCGCGTGCGGCCGGAGCTCGACGGTGCGCGCCTCGGGGTCCACGGCGACGGCCCAGCCGTTGAGGACGGTGCAGCGGGACAGGACGCGGCGGAGCGGCACGACGACGTGCCGGGCCTCGACGTTGCCCGCCGCCGCCTCCGGCAGGAACGGCTGGTAGGTCATGAACGAGTCGGCGGTGACGACGGTCACGCGCGCCTCGCCCGGGCGCAGCCGGCGTTGAAGGCGCAGGGCGGTGTACATGCCCACGTAACCGCCACCGACGATCACTATGCGAACGGGTTGCCTCATGAACCGGGCGTACCCAGAAAAAGCAGCTCAGACCTTGAAGGACATGGTGATGAAAGTGCCGGACGCGCCAGTCTCGAACCTGATGTCGGAACTGACCATCCGGGCCACCCACAGGCCCATGCCGCTGGTCGCGTAGGGGCCGGGCGGCGTCTCGCCGGGGGCGGTCCCGGGCTCCCAGTGACCCTCGTCGTGGATCTCCACGACGAGGGTCCGCCCGACGGTCCACATCCGCAGCACCGCCTTGGCCGTGGGGTGGCCGTGGGTGACGGCGTTGGTGGCGACCTCGTTCACCGCGACCAGGAAGTCGGCGAGGCGCTCCGGTGACATGCCGCTGCGCGTCGCCTGGGCGGCGGCGAAGTCGCGGACGTCGGGGAGGTCGGGGAGGCAGAAGGCGATCTCGGCCACCGGGGCCGCGGCAGGGGGGACACGGGAACGGTCGCCGCCCGCCGTGAAGCGGGCAGGACGAGCACCGTCCTCGTTCACCCGAGATCCGCCTCCCCTGTCCCGATCCGCCGTCTTCATCAGCATCCGGGGATATCCAAACCGCACCCTACAGCCGTATCGTCGCCGATTGGGGTGCCCGGCTACGGGCGGTGTATTCAGCACTCGGCGACCAGTTCCTCACGGAGCTGGTCCAGCACCTTCCGCAGGATACGGGAGACGTGCATCTGGGAGATTCCGAACTCGGCCGCGATCTCGGCCTGGGTCATGTTGCCGAAGAAGCGCAGCAGCAGGATGTTCTTCTCGCGCGCCGGCAGCTTGTCGATGAGCGGCTTGACCGCCTCGCGGTCCACGAGGAAGCCGAGTGCGTCGTCCTCGTCGGGGATGACGTCGCCCAGCGCCGCGGCGTCGTCGTCGGTACCGAGCGGGGCGTCCAGCGAGAGCGCGCTGTAGGCGGCGGAGGCGTCGAGGGTGAGCAGGACGTCCTCTTCGGAGATGTTCATCTTGGCCGCGAGCTCGGCGACCGTGGGGGAACGGCCGAGCACCTGGCTGAGGTCGGCGACCAGCCGGTTCAGCTCCGCCCGGCGCTCCTGGTAGACGCGGGGGACCCGGATGGCCCAGGTGCGGTCGCGGAAGTGACGCTTGACCTCGCCGGTCATGGTGACCACGGCGTAACCGCGGAAGGCGTGCCCCAGGGTGGGGTCGTAACCGTTGATGGCCTTCATCAGGCCCACGTACGCGGCCTGCAGCAGGTCCTCCAGCGGCTCACCGCGGTAGCGGTAGCGGCGGGCGATCTCCAGGGCGAGGGGACGGTGCATCTCGACGATGCGCTCACGCAGGCGTTCGGCACGTTCTTCGGAGACCTCAGGCAGGACCATTTCCGCCAGGAGCTCCTCGGCGGTCATGTCAGCGATTTCAAGTGCCTGAACAGACATTGCTGCTCCCTGGTATTACTGTCGGGCGAGCCGCGACCACGGAGCGACATCCGGGCAGACGGCATCGCCTCGACCACGTTTCGAGGCAAGGCCCTCTGCTGGACCTCTGTTTCCAGTATTACCCCGATTCCGGGAGTATTGCTCGCCCACAGGTAACAGTAGGGTTGCTAATCGAATGGCGCGAGGAGGCTTTGAGTGACGGTGTCGGAGAACGGCGAGAGATCGGCAGCCCTGACTCTCACGTCAGCGCTGGTCGGTGGGATCAACGTGATCCGGGTGACGGGCCTGCTGGACGCGACGACGAGAGACCAGTTCGCCGACTACCTGGCGGCCGAGACGAGCGAACACGGCCTCGACATGGCCCTGGACCTGAGCGGGGTCACCTTCATGGACTCACGGGCGCTGGGGCTCATCGTCCACCACTGGCAGCTCAGCACCGACGCCGGCGCCAAGTTCGCCCTCATCGGGGTCGAGTACGCCAGGACCAAGGTCATGTGGATCACCGGCCTTGCCCAGCGGCTCCCCATGTACGACACGATCGACGACGCGCTCGCCGCCTTCGGCTGACCCTGCCCACCCGGCGACCGCCGCGCCGGCCGATCGGCGGGCCGCTCCGGCGTCAGCGGCTCGTGGCGCCGCGGTTGCGCTGGTGCTCCTCGACGAGCAGCCGGGCCAGGTCGGCCACCTTCACCTGGTGGTGCTGGGAGACCCGGCGCAGCTCGTCGAAGGCGGCCTCCGCCGAGCACCCGCTGGACTTCATGATGATGCCCTTGGCCTGGTCGATGACGGCCCGGCCCGCCAGCGCCTCCTGCATCTGGGCGGCGTCGGTGCGGACCTCGTCGTAGTCCCACATGTTGGCGAGCGCCACGTTGACCTGCTCGGCGAGCATGTCGGCCAGCGGGGGGACGTTCCCGGCCGCGAAGACGCCGGGCCGGACACCGTACAGGCCGAGGACCAGGACGGCGCGTTCGACGGTGATCGGCAGCGTCAGGACCGAGCGGACCCCGTAGCGGATGGCCATGGCGGCGTAGGCGGGCCAGCGCGGCTCGCGGAGCGCGTCCTGGACGATCACGTGGCGGCCGGTGACACGGGCCTCCGCGGAGGGCCCCTCCCCCAGGTCCTCCTCGCTGTCGATGAGCACGATGAGTTCGCTGTGCGAGGCGGAGACGACCATCCGTTCCTCGCCCCACAGCTCGGCGGAACCTCCGGCGCAGCCGGGCACGCCTCCCGCCAGGGTCGCGGTGAGACCGCGTAGCACGCTCTCGCTGGAGGTTTCCTCGCTCACCCTGCCCAGGGTCGCCAGATCCCTGGCGAGCACGGGCGTCACCATGTCCATCTCGCGAGTCCCCTTCCCGGTTTCGCTACCTTAATCACTATCCGACCGCGCATCGATTCGGCCCACCGGGTGGCGTACCGTCTACGACGGGACGAGCCCCATTCCGGCTCCTGACGAGGACGTGCATTGACCGACGCCATTGGCCTTCAGTCCCTGGAGCAAGCGCTGAGCGCGCTCACCACCAGGGTTTCCTCCCTGCGTGAGGCCAAGTCCGCCTACCCCGCCGACCCCCGGTCCACACTCGACGCGGCCCTCGCCGAGCTCGACACCGCCCGCGAGTTGCTGGAGGCGTCCCTGGGCGAACTGCGCAGGGCGCCCAGGAGGTCGGGCGAACGGGAGAGCGGGTCGCAGCGGGAGCTCAAGCTGCTGCGGCAGGTGTTCCGGACCTTCCCGGTGCCGGTGGCGGTGCTGGACGCCTCGGGGGTGGTGCGGAGGATCAGCAACGAGACCTCCCGGATGCTCGGCAGCCCCGCGGGCTACCTGATCGGCCGCTCGTTCCCCTTGTTCGTCGACGTCTCCCGGCGGGCGGCCTTCCGTTCGCACCTGACGGCGGTCCAGCAGGGCGGCCAGACCGCGACGTTCCAGACCCGCCTGGCCCACCAGGGCCGCGCGCACACGGTCCAGCTGGCCCTCACCCGGCTGACCATGCCGGGCGAGCCTCAGGAGATGGTCGCGGTCATGGTCCTGCCGCTGGAGACGCAGGTGGCCGGGCCGGCGCCGGGACCGGCCGACCGGTCGGACGCGACCCTGGTCCTGACCGCGGCCCGCCGCCAGGAGCTGCTGGCCAGGATGACCCGCCTGCTGCTGGACGAGGAGAGCCTGCGCCAGCCGGTGACCGTCACCCGGGCGTCGCGGCTGCTGGCCGCCGAGTGGGCCGACTGGGTGATCGCCGACGTGGTCCGCGACGGCATGCCCCGGCGGGCCTGCGTGATCGGGCCGAGCGACAAGCCGGTGACCGAGCTGGTCCGCCTGGTCGAGGGGATGAACCCGCTGACCGCCCCCGCCATCGCGCACGTGCTGACCGGCGGTTCCGGCGTGGTGCACGAGATGCTGGAGAACGAGGAACTGCTCGGCGACGTCCCCGGCGGGCCGCCGCTGCTGCGGGTGATGGGCGCCGCCTCGGTGCTGATCGTGCCGATCGGCGGCGACGGCGGCGTGCTGGGCGCCCTGACCCTGGTGCGGCCGCGCGACCGTGAGCCGTTCTCGCTGGCCGACCTGGGCCTGATGGAGGAGATCGGCGCGCACCTGGGGCTGGCCCTGCGCGCCCGGCGCAGCTTCCAGACCCGCTCCCAGGCCGCCGAGGCGCTGCGCACGAGCGTGGTGCCGCGGAGCCTGCCGGACATCCCCGGGTTCGAGGCCTCGGCGATCTACCACGCCGGCTCCAGCCTGGTGGGCGCCGAGTTCTACGACGTCTTCCCGGTCGAGGACGGCTGGGGCTTCGCCCTTGGTGGCGCCGCCGGCAAGGGCGAGGAGGCTGCGTCGGTCAGCGCCATGGTGCGCAACGGGTTGCGGGTGCTCAGCGTCTGGGAGTCCGACCCGGGTGAGGCCCTGCGCAAGCTGAACCAGGCGCTGGTCGCGCAGCACAACGGCATGTTCGTGATGGCCGTGGCCGGGTTCGTGCGGGGACGCAGGATCAGGCTGGCCAGCGCGGGGCACCACCCCGCGGCCCTGCTCCGGCCCGACGGCGGGGTGCGCTTCACCGCGGGGGGCGGTGTGCCGCTGGGCATCGGCCCGGAGGCCGAGATGTTCACCGAGGAGCTGACGCTGGCCTCCGGCCAGACGCTGGTCTTCTACTCCGACGGCCTGGTGGCCTCGCGCAACGAGCAGGGTGAGGCGTACGGGGAGACCCGGCTCGCCGACGTGCTGGCGCGGTGCGCGGGGCGCTCCCCCGCCGAGGTCGTCAAGACGATCGAGGAGGACCGGCACGCGTTCTCCGGCGGGCGAGTATGGGATGAGATCGTGATACTCGCCCTCCGTGTCGTATAAGTTTACTGACTTGGCGTGACACGGCGGTCTCGCCGCGCGACGACCGCCCGTGTCCGGCGACGCCCGCGTGCAGCAGAGTGGGGACGGATGATGGGATCACCTCAGGGCCTGCCCTCGCCCGGCTGGATCGGACCCGGAGAGCACCTCTGCCTCGCCTTCGACCACGACGAGGAGCGCGAGCCGGTGCTCGCCGCGTTCGTCTCCGACGGCCTGGCCCAGGGTGATCAGGTGATCTACCACACCGACGTGACCCACCCGGCGGTGCTGACGGGGCTGCTGCGGGGCTGGGGGGTGGATCCCGGCAGAGGGGCCGTCCCGGCCCCGCGCTCCGGTGCCGAGCCGCTGCGCGTCCGGCCGACGTCCGACCCGTGCGGGCTACGGGTCGAGGGCGAGGTCGGCACCGTCACCCTGCCGATGTTCACCGCGGCGCTGCGGGAGGCCGCGGCGCGGGAAGCGGGCGACGTGCACCTGGACGTGAGCGGGCTCGTCTTCATCGACCTGGCCGGGCTCCGGACGATCGTCGACGTCGCGGGCGGGCTCGCGGCTCCCCGGTCGTTGGTGCTGTCACCGGCCTCCTCGCACGTCCATCACCTGATCACCATGATCGGCTGGGACTCGGCGCCCGGCCTGCGCCTGAGCGAGAACGATCTTTAATGAGCTCCGTTCACCAAGCCGCGGTCTACGACTCCGACCGGCGGTTCCTGGACATCGCGCTGCCGTTCGTCCGTGACGGGCTGGCCAAGGGCGACCCGGTCCTGGTCACCACCACCTCGGCCAACCTGGAACTCCTCGCCGACGCCCTGGGCAGGGACGGCCGCCTGGTCGACTACGCGGAGAGCGGCTTCCTGGGCCGGCGGACCGTGGAACGTGCCACCGCGTTCCACCGCTACTGGCAGCGGCGCGGTGCCGAGGCCTCCCGCGGCGGGTACGTGCGGATCCTCGCCGAACCGGTGTGGACGGGCCGGGCCGCGGCCGAGGTGCGGGCCTGGCAGCGCATGGAGGCGGGCCTCAACCTGCTGTTGAGGGGCACCAACGTGTGGATGATCTGCCCGTACGACGCGCGGGTCCTGGACCCGCGGGTGGTGGTCGGCGCCAGGCACACCCATCCCACCCTGGCGGAGGCCGGTCGCCCGCCGGTCCCCTGCCCCGAGTACACCGACCCGGTGGAGTACATCCGCGAGTGCGACTCCGTACCGCCGCCGGAGCCGCCGGACGACGCGGCGAGCGCCCGGGTGGAGACGCTCCACGACCTGCGGGCGTTCGTCAGCGGTCAGGCGTCGTTCATGGGGCTGAGTCATGACCGCGCGACGCTGCTCGCCGTGGCCGCCAACGAGGCCGCCGGGATGCTGGAGACGCCGTTGTCGGTCCGGCTCTGGGAACGGCTGGGCGCGGTCACCTGCCGCATCCGCAGCGCGACCGGCGGCGTGCCCGATCCGGTCGCGGGCTTCCTCCCGCCGGGGCCGTCGGCCGGGCCCGGCGACGGGCTGTGGATCGCGCGGCAACTCTGCGACCGCCTCGACATCCACCACGACCAGGAGGGATGCATCCTCCAGCTGCGTTTCCCGAGCGCCCGCGCGGAGGAGTTGCGGCAGAGCCGGAAGTACTGAGGTTTGGCTTCGACGGAGATCGGGGTATGGTAAGCCTCATACAGACGTGTGCCTAAGACGCAGGCACCCCTGAAGGAATCACAGGCTTGCCATGCCTATCTCCTCCCAGAGGTGTGCCGTGAATATTGCGTTCGTCTCCTCCGAAGCCCTCGTTCCCGCGCAGGACGAGTCCGATCTCGCCGCCCAGCGCGCCCATCTGCTGGCCATGGCCCGCGAGCTCGGCCGGGAGCACAAGGTCACCATCTACACCCGCAGGAACTCCGAGACCGACAAGGACCGGGTCCGCGTGTCGCAGGGTGTCACCGTGGAGCACCTGCCCGCCGGCCCCGCCGAGGAGCTTCCCGAGGACGGCGTGCTGCCCTACCTGTCCGACCTGGGCGACCAGCTGATGCGCCGCTGGGGCCAGGACCGGCCGGATGTGATCCACGCGCACTCCTGGACCGGCGGGCTGGCCGCCATCGCCGGCGCGAGCGGCCTGAACGTGCCCTTCACCCAGACCTTCGGCAGCGACCACACCCGCGACACCAAGGACGCCAAGAAGGTGCGCCTGCAGCGGGCCATCGGCCGCCGGGCCAGCGCGGTGATCGCCGGGTGCGGCGACGAGGAGAGCTCGCTGATCCGGCTGGGCGTGCCGCGCCGCAACATCGCGGTCATCCCCTGCGGAGTCGACGTCGAGCGCTTCAAGCGCCAGGGTCCGGCCGCGGCGCGCAGCGGCAGGCCCCGGCTGCTGCACGTGGGACCGCTGACGTACGACAAGGGCGTCCACACCGCGATTCGCGCCCTGGAAGGCATCCCCGACGCCGAACTGGTCATCGCCGGCGGGCCCGCCGCCACCGACCTGGAGCACGACGCCGACGCGCACCGCGTGATGCTGCTGGCCAAGGAGGTCGGCGTGGACGACCGGATCACGCTGCTCGGGCACGTACCGCACTCCTCGGTGCCCAAGCTGATGCGCAGCGCCGACGTGGTCATGTCGCTGCCGCGGGAGGCTCCGGCCGGGGCCGTCGCGCTGGAGGCCATGGCCTGCGGCGTGCCCGTCATCGCCTCGGCGGTGGGCGCCCACCTCGACTCCGTCGTGGACGGGGTGACCGGCCTGCTGGTGCCGGCCGACCGCCCGGCGCAGACCTCCCGCCTCACCCGGGAGCTGCTCGCCGACCCGACCCGCCGCACCGCCCTCGGCTTCGCCGGCGCCGACCGCGCCCGGTCCCGCTACTCGTGGGAGCGGATCAGCCAGGAGCTCGTCCACGTGTACGAGAGCGCGCTGGCCGGCAGGCACTGACCGCGCGGGGGCCCGCCGCCGGGCCCGCCGCACCGGATCCCGGAACCGGGGGCCCCGCTCGGGCCCCCGGTTCCGCGTTCACCGCCTACGGATGCCGGACCGCGCGGCGGTGGAGGACGACGCCGAGGCCGCTCGCGGCCAGCAGGACGGCCCCGGCCAGGACCAGGATCACCGCGCCGCCCACGGCCCCGTCGGTCCAGTCCCAGACGGCCTCGGGGACGGCGAGCGTCAGGCCGGCCACCCCGCTGACGATCAGCACCCAGGTGCGCTCGCGCACGTACAGCGCGAGGCAGGCCAGCGCGATCACCGTGGTGAGCGAGTAGCCCCAGGCCGCGTCGTCCCAGAGCAGCGGCCACTGCCCGCCGAACAGCGCGATGGCGGCGCCCATGCCCAGGGCCAGGGCACGCGGGGCGAGCCGTCCGGCGAGGGCGAGCACCAGGATGAGCACACCCAGCGCGATGTACGCCAGGCCCCAGAGGGAACCTCCCTGCCCGGCGACCGCGTCGAGCAGGCCGGTGACCGTGACCATGGCCAGCGCGCCGCAGGCCAGCAGGCCGGCCGCGGTGGGCAGCAGCGCGTAGCCCACCGCGGC
>NZ_BAAAVI010000134.1:0-7769 GCF_039534445.1 Streptosporangium fragile
CCCGGGCGGGCGGTCGGCCGGACAGGGGCCCGCCGGGCGGCTGGCCGTCCGGCCGGGCGGGCGGTCAGCCGGCCGCGGCCTTCCGCACGGCCTCGGCGATCCGCTCGGCGAGGTCGACGACGCGCGGCCCCCACCGGGAGGCGATGTCGTCGTCGAGCGGGACGACCCGGTCGTTCTTGACGGCCGAGAGCGTGGACCAGCCGGGACGCTTGGCGAGCGTCTCCTTGGACTGGCCGCAGCACACGGTGTCGGCGAGGAAGACGAGGTCCGGGTCGGCCTGGGGGACGAACTCGGCGGCGAGCTTGGGGTAGCCGCCGGCGGCGTCGGGGGCCTTGTCGGCGATGTTGGTCAGGCCGAACAGCGCGTAGACCTGGCCGATGAAGGTGCCGGAGGTCGCCGTGTAGGGGGTGGTGTCCAGCTCGTGGTAGTAGGTGAGCTTCGCGTCCTTGGGCGCCGCGGCGGCGAGCTCGCCGAGCCGCTTCTTCATCCCGGCGACGACCTCGGCGGCCCTGGCGGCGTTGCCGGTGCCCGCGCCGAGGTCGGCGATCTGGTCATACGCCTCGTCGATCTTGGTGGCGGCGGGTTCCAGCAGCACCGGGACGCCGACCTTGCCCAGCTCGGCCACGACACCGTCGGTGTCGTTGGCGACCACGACCAGGTCGGGCTTCCTGGCGACGATCGCCTCCACGTTCGGCTTGAAGCCGGACAGGTCGCTCTTCGGGGCCTCGGCGGGATGGTCGGACTGGTCGTCCACGGCGACCACCTGCGGCCCGGCGCCGATCGCGAACAGGCTCTCGGTCGCGGTGGGCGACAGGGAGACGATGCGCTCCGGCCGGGCGGTGATGGCGACGGCGCCGTTGCCCGCCTCGACCGTGACGGGGAACCCCGCCGCGGCGAGCGAGGCGGACGCGTCCCCCGGCGCGGAGGCGGCGGGCGTGGGGGAAACGGGGGCGGAGGTGGCGGTCTGGCCGCATCCGGCCAGGGAGAGAGCGGCGAGCAGGGCACCGGCGAGCGCGGTGGGGAGGGGCCTCACACAAGGTCCTTTCAGGTGCCGGAACCGAGAGACCCGGGAACACGGACGGGTCACCCTTTTCCACGAGGGTTGACGGCGTCGGTGCGGCGGAGGCGACCTGGCTCGGCCCGTGGGGGCCATGACAGTTGCGGGACAGCGCCGGGCTCACACCGGACTTCGCTCTCGCTGCACGTCGGACAAACGCTATCAATTACCCCAAAGGACTTGGAGTCAAGGGCCCCGCCGGCCGCTCAGCCGAGCTGCTCCTCCGCCGCGGAGATGATCTCCTGCAGGCGCAGGCCGTGCGCGGCGTCCAGCGGGTGGCCGCCGCGCCGCACGGTCACCGCGAACTCGGCGAGCATCTGCGTGAAGACGTCGGGGCCCAGCCGGGTGTCGTCGATGAACTCCCGGCCCAGGCGGCCGTAGACCTCCACGCTGGACGGCGGCGTCTCCCCCGGCACGCTCATGCACAGCGACGCCTCGCTGACCGCGCCGCTCTCGTGCTCCAGCAGCAGGCCGACCCAGCCCAGCGGGTTGCCGTGGGCGCGGACCCCGACGATCCGGCCGAGGGCGGCGTCGAGCATGTCGATCATGTGCGGGCCGACGTCGAGGACCGCGCCGCGCTCCAGGCGCCACGGGGTGACGAAGGCCCCGCCGAGCATCGCTCCGGAGATGTTGGCCGCCCGGCCGCCGAACGGCTCGATGGCCGACACCCTCGCCAGGAACGCGCGCGTGGCGGGCGAGTAGCGCCAGGTGAGGACCATCTGCGAGGCCACCCCGGCCTCGGCGACCGCCTCGGCCAGCCGGCGGGCCCCGTCGAGATCGGCCGCGAGCGGCTTCTCCAGCAGCAGCGCCTTGCCCGCCTTGGCGGCCTGCACGCCGAGCTCCGCCTGGACGGCGGGCGGGACCGAGAACGCGACCGCCTCGCAGTTGTCGAACAGCTCCTCGATGCGCTCGAAGACCGGCGCCCCGAACCGGGCCGCCGCCTCGGGGCGGCGGGCCCACACGCCCACCAGGCGCGTGTGCGGACCGGCCGCCAGCATCGGCGCGTGCACCATCTCCGCCCACGGCCCGGCGCCGACCAGGCCCACAGATACCGTCACGGTCCCAGTTTCGCACGCTCCCATGCCTTGATCGCGTGTTCCGGCCGGTGCGCGGTGGTCCCGCCGTCGACCACGATCGTCTGGCCGGTCACACAGCGCGCCTCGCCGGAGGCCAGGAAGGCGACCAGCGCGGCCACGTCGTCCGGCTCGGCCGGCCAGGGCAGCAGGCGCTCGGCCGCCTTCTCGGCCAGCCGCTCGGGCGACATCGCCCCGCGCGCCGTGTCGGTCATCACCAGCCCGGGGGCCACCGCGTTGCAGCGGACGCCGCGCGCGCCGTACATGGTGGCCACGTAGCGGACCAGCCCGGTCAGGGCCGCCTTGGAGGCACCGTAGGCCGCGTGGTCGGCGTCCCCCACCAGGCCGGACACCGACGAGGTCAGCACGATCGCGCCGCCGTCGGGCATCGCGGGCACGGCGTGCTTGACCGTGAGCATCGCCCCGCGCAGGTTGACCGCCATCGTGCGATCCCAGACCTCGACGTCCATGTCGAGCAGATCCCGGTCACGGCCGTAGACGTCGCGGTCCAGGCAGGCGGCGTTGGAGTGCAGCACGTCCAGCCGTCCGAACGAGCCGACGAGCTCGGCGACGGCGGAGCGCACGGTCTCCTCCCGCGACACGTCGCAGTGCAGCGCGCACGCCGTGCCGCCCGCGGCCCTGATCTCCGCGGCGACCGAGCGCGCCCCGGCGGCCCACAGGTCGGCGACGCCGACCCGGGCGCCCTCCCTCGCCAGCCGCCGCGCGGTCGCCGCGCCGATCCCCGACGCGGCCCCGGTGACCAGCGCGACCTTGCCCGCGAAACGCATCACCACTCCACGTGCAGCGCGGTCAGGCCGCGCCCGACGATGGACGTGCGGTAGGCCGCGGGTGGCGCGCCCGAGGCCAGGCGCAGGCCGGGCAGGCGGCGGCCCAGCACCTCCAGGGCGGTACGGAGCTGCAGGCGGCCGAGCGCGGCGCCGACGCAGAAGTGGATGCCGTAGCCGAGCGTCATGTGCGCGTCGGCGTTGCGGCGGTCGATCACGAACCGCTCCGGCTCCTCGAAGACCGTCTCGTCGTGCGCCGCGGAGTCGGTGGAGAGCAGGCAGAGGGAGCCCCGGGGGATGATCACATCGTGCATCTCGACGTCGACGGTGGTGTGGCGGAAGGAGCCGAGGCTGGCGCCGTCGATGCGCATGCACTCCTCGACCGCGTTCTGGACCAGCTCCGGCGGCACCGGCCAGGCGCCCTCGCGCAGCAGCCGGAAAACGCTGTTACCGAGCTGGTTGGGCACGGTGTCGTTGCCGCCGAGCAGGATCGTGGAGATCAGCTCGACGACCTCGCGGTGCGACAGTTCGGTGCCGATGAGGGACGTCATCAGCGAGACGAAGTCGTCCCTCGGCTCGGCGGCGCGGGCGGCGACCAGCTTGTCGACGTAGTCGAGGTAGGCCAGGAAGCTCTCGGCCAGCACCAGCTGGCGCTCCGGCGGCTGCGGCGACAGGAAGAGCTGGAACCAGTCCTTGACGTGCTCCTGGACGAACCGCTCGTCCTCCTCGGGGACCCCGATGAAACGGGCGGTGAGCTTGATCGACGGGATGTGCGCGATCTCGGCGACCAGGTCGCCGCCGCCCCGGGGGATCACCCGGTCGAGCACCTCCTCGTTCAGGTCGCGGAAGCGCTGCTCCAGGGCGCCGACCGCGCGCGGGGTGAAGGCCCGCGAGACCGAGCGGCGCAACCGGGTGTGGGCGGGCGGGTCGACGTTGGCCACGAAGCTGGACAGGAACGAGCCGTGCTCGCCCAGTATCCGCCTGGTCTCGTCGGCGAGGCTGCGGGAGATCGTCAGCGAGCCCGCCGAGGAGAAGCGCCGCGGGTCGCCGTAGGCGGCGCGTACGTCCTCGTACCGGGTGATGACGTAGGCGCCCAGGTGCTCGCTGCGGAAGACCGGCCGTTCGTGCCGGAGCCTGCGCAGGAAGTCGTAGGGCGCGGCGACGTGCCAGGCCGCGCTGACGTCGAAGTCCTCAGCGGTGATCATCACGTGCCTCTCGGTACGGCCCGCGCCGGGCGAGGATCTCGCGGGGGTTGGCGACGAGCATCAGGTCGATCTGCTCCTGGGTGACGCCTCGCCTGCGCAGCTCGGGCAGCACGTCCCGGGAGATGTGGAGCAGGTGGTAGTTGGGGTGGCGGCGGCGTACCACGTCGGGGTCGAAGCGGTCGTTGAAGCAGTACGAGTCGTGGGACAGGACCATCCGGCCGGCGTGGCCGCGGGCGGCGAGTTCGGCGACGACCGCCACCCGGTTCTCGAACGAGCTGATCGTCTCGATGCCGAACCGGTCCATGCCCAGGTAGGAGCCGCCCGCGATGAGCTCCTCCAGGTAGGCGAGGTCGGTGGAGTCGCCGGCGTGCCCGATGACCACCCTGGTGAGGTCCACCCCCATCCCGGCCAGCAGCTTCTGCTGGACCAGGCCGCCGCCGGAGGCGCTGTGCGAGTGGGTGGAGATCGGCACCCCGGTCTCCAGGTGGGCCTCGGCGACGGCGCGGAAGACCCGCTCGCAGCCCTTCGTCATGCCCAGGTGGTCGGAGGCGCACTTCAGGACGGCGGCCTTCACGCCGGTGCGGCCGATGCCCTCGGTGATGTCCCTGACGAAGAACTCGGCCAGCCGGTCCACGCCGCCGAACAGCGAGCCGGGGCCCCGGTTGCCGAAGTAGGGCGGGAGGGCGTCGTAGGTGTACAGGCCGGTGGCGGCCACGATGTTGACCTCGGTCAGCTCGGCCACCCGCTGCACCGCGGGCACGTAGCGGCCGAGCCCGACCACGGTCAGGTCCACGATCGTGTCGATGCCGTGGCGCTTGAGGTCGTCCAGCCTGGCCGCCGCCTCCCGGGCGCGCCGCTCCAGGTCCCAGCCCTCGGGGATGTCCGGCCAGTTCCACAGGATCTCCGGGCTGAGCCCGAAGACGTGCTCGTGCATGAGCGTCGCGCCCAGGTCCTCGACGGGACCGTTGACCGTCTCGACGGCCATCACGCGTGCGCCACGACGGGGAACCTGGGGTGGTCGAACGGCCGGTTGACGGTGAGCCCGAGGCCGTCGGTCTGCCGGTACGGCGTGCCGGTGTAGAGGGCGTCCGCGTCGAAGTAGGTGACCGTGAAGGAGAGCCGGGCGGTGTCCCTGCGGTTGGCGGCGGCGCCGTGCACGGTCAGCGCGTGGTGCACGGTCGCGTCGCCCGCGGCCAGGTCCAGCGGCGGGGAGACCGGGAGCTCCTTCAACCAGGGGTGCTGGGTGAGCTGGTCGTCGCCGTCCCTGGCGAAGGAGCGGCCGAGCAGGCCGTGGCGGTGCGAGCCGCTGACGAAGCGGAGCGAGCCCATGTCGGCCGGGACGTCCACCAGCGCGAGCCAGACGGTCAGCATGGCCGAGCGGTCCATCGGCATCCACGGGAAGTCCTGGTGGAACTCGGTGGCACCGTGCCCGCCCCCCGGCTCCTTGATCAGCAGGTTGGTCACCTGGACCCGCACGCCGGCCACCCCGTGCAGCAGCCGGGTGGCGCCGCGGCCGAGCGCGGGGGCGAAGGCCAGGGCCCTGAAGTGCTCGTCGGCCTCGGCGATGTCCCTGGACTGGCCGAACGCCTCGTCGACCTTGGAGGTGACCGCCCGTGAGCGCTCCCGCAGGTGGACCAGTGCCCGGTCGCGGAGCAGGGCCGCGCGGCCGGGGCCGATCAGGCGCGGCAGGCGCACCCAGCCGTTCTCCTCGAAGAAGGCGACCTCGTCGTCGGTCACGTCGCGGACCGGGGTGTTGTCAGCCATGGGCTCAGTGTCGAACCTCGGGGCACCCTAAAGCAAGCGCTTGGTAATGACAGGCCGGGACGGCGGCGCGCCTCTCCGATATTGTGTAGCAAGTGCTTGGTAAAGACCTGGGGAGTGCCCATGGACCGCCCGTTCCGGTTCGCCGCCGTGGTCCGCGAGGCCGGCTCGGCCCGCGCCTGGGCCGAGAAGGCCCGGCGCCTGGAGGGCTCCGGGTTCGACGCGCTGCTCGTCCCCGACCACCTGGTGGGCCCCCGGTTCGCGCCGGTCGCGGCGATGACCGCGGCCGCGTGCGCCACCACCCGCCTGCGGGTCGGCACCCTGGTCTTCGCCAACGACTTCCGCCACCCCGCCGTGCTCGCCAAGGAGGCCGCCACCGTCGACCTGCTCTCGGAGGGCCGCCTGGAGCTGGGCCTGGGCACCGGCTGGATGGCCGCCGACTACACCCGCGCCGGACTGGAGCTCCGGCCACCGGGGGTCAGGGTCGACCGGCTGGCCGAGGCGATCACAGTGCTCAAGGGCCTGTGGTCGGACGGCCCGTTCACCATCCACGGCGAGCACTACCGGATCACCGGCCTGGACCAGACACCCAAGCCGTGGCGCCGCCCCCACCCCCGCCTGCTCCTCGGCGGCGGCGGCCCCCGCATGCTGCGCCTGGCCGCCCGCGAGGCCGACGTGATCAACCTCGGCATGCGCGTGCGCGCCGACGGCACCGGCCCGGACGGGACGGACGGCGGCCTGGCCGCCTTCCTCGCCAAGATCGACACGGTGCGCCGGGCCGCCGGTGACCGCTACGACCGGATCGAGCTCGGCACGAGCGTCCAGCAGCTCGGCGTCCGCAAGAAGGGCGAACCGTGGAGCGCCGCCGACTCCTCACGGCAGGACGAGACCCCCCAGGTGCTGCTCGGCACCCGGCAGGACGTCGTGGACAAGCTCCGGCACTGGCGCGACGCCCACGACCTGTCGTACTTCGTGCTCCACCACGAGCGCGACCTGGACGCCTTCACCCCGGTCGTCGAGGAGCTCGCCGGGCGCTGAGCGCCGGCCACCACCGGGACGCGGGACGGCCGGACGGCGGCGCCGCTCAGACGGCGACGGGACGGCGGGGCGGCCGGACGGCGGCCGGACGGCGGCGGGGCGGGGCGGGGCGGCCGGACGGCGGCATCGGACACACCGGCATGATGGTCTCATCATGAACCAGTTGATTCTGCTGCGACACGGCGAGACGGAGTGGAGCCGCGACGGCCGGCACACCGGACGCACCGACCTCCCGCTCACCCCCGGGGGCGAGGACCAGGCGCGGGCGCTGGCCCCGCTGGTCGACGGCCGCGACTTCGGCCTCGTCCTGGTCAGCCCGGCACGGCGTGCCAGGGACACCGCCAAGCTGGCGGGCCTGAAGGACTACGAGACCGACCCCGACCTGTGGGAGTGGGACTACGGCGGCTACGAGGGCATCACCACGCCGACCATCCGCGAGACCCGCCCCGGCTGGTACCTCTGGCGCGACGGCGTCGTCCCGGGTGACGCCGACCACCCCGGCGAGAGCGCCGAGCAGGTCGGCGCCCGCGCCGACCGGGTGATCGCCCGGGTGCGGCCCACGGCGGGCGACGCGGTCGTGGTGGCCCACGGGCACTTCCTCCGGGTGCTGTGCGCCCGCTGGCTGGGCCTGGCCCCGCAGGACGGCCGCTTCTTCCGCCTGGACACGGGGACCTACTCCCGGCTGGGCTTCGAGCACGGCGAGCCGGTCGTCCTCGCCTGGAACGCCCCCGTCTGACCCGCGGCGCACGGCCCGGCGCCCCGGGGAACACCCGTCTCGGCGGGGCGCTCCCCGCCAAGTCGGATCGTAGCCATGTCGTTCTGTGAGCCAAGGAGTTGGGTATGATGGTTG
>NZ_BAAAVI010000135.1:0-6847 GCF_039534445.1 Streptosporangium fragile
GCGAAGGTCTTCCACCTCCGCACGGTCAAACAGCGCCTCGTGGCGCACGCCGCGCCGCTTCCGGTGCTCGGGCCTGGCGGCCCTGCGCTCCGGGTCGGCTTGCCACTGGATACGCGGGTTGCTGTGGTGTGCTCAGCAGGGAGTACAACAACGCCGCCTTGCGCAGCCTGACCGTCCCGCACAGCGTCGCACGGTTAAGCAGGCGTTGACCCTCGATCACGGTCCTCCACTTCACTCGTAATGAAGGCGTCTGTGGCCAAGTCCGACGTGCATCACTCTCGATGATTGCAATTTGATCACAGTGGCCAACTGATGGACTTCATTGCGATCAAATAGAGGGGTGAATCGCAATACCCGGCGCCAACTCAAGAACATCGGGCGTGAAATCGCCGCAGCGGGTCTCTCGGGCATCGTCGTTGGCATCCCTTTCCTGGCTTTTGCTTTTTCTATAGCTCTACTGAATCGGGAAGATCGAGTTGGTCTCGGCGCTCTAGTGATGGCCATCGCGTTCGTCATTACTGGTGCCGACATATGGATCTTTAATCGTATCGTGAAACGTAGAGACGCTAAACGAATCGCGGAGGCGCAGGAGGATCCAGGCAAACGGCTTCGTCTTCGCATTAGTCGCATCAATCAAGCTTTTGCTGAGGCTGCTTCCCTCATGGATGAACTTCAACACGACCTCGAAGCGCAACAGGCTGCGCGAGAAATGCTCCTCGCTGAAGCTCAGCGCCAGCAAAAACTTCTAGAATTCAATGAGGGGCAGGCTGAAAAGATTCGGCAAATTTTAGTCGGTGAAACCGAGGAAGTTATTCGCACTGAGCGGCGACAGCAATGGTTGTTCTTCACTCTGGGCGTGCTGATATCTATTCCAATCGGTGTGGCTATAAATCTTCTTGTGCCATGATTTGTGAGCAGTTGAGGATATAGCCCTACGGGCTGGAATGATCTAGCAGGTCACGGCGGAACGGTGACAGCAGCGCTGACACGTCCCCACACGGACGCCTACACAGGCCACCGTCCACTACCCTCTGACCACGGCGTCCGGTACCCGACAAGGGCGATTGCTCCGCCTGAAAAGCGGAAGGTCGTCCTGACCTGAGAGCCGGTTGTTCCGGTCGGTCGGAGAAGCGCCGGATCACGCTACCGTGCGTCTATGGAGGACGATGCCACCCCGCCCCCGATCGCGAGCCGAGCGGCCGACGCCGTAAGCGGAGGTGGACGTGCGGCCGGCAAGGAGATCTGCCGGTGCTTCGACCAGCACAGGGTCCGCCGGCGGCCGCGCGTGGTGCGCTTCCACGCCGAGCGCCAGGACACGGCCGCTGCCGCCTGGCACCGCCTGCTCGATCTCGTGGAGGAAGCGGCGGACGACGGCCGGGAGGAGTTCCGGCCCCTGGCTGAGCTCAGCCCGGACGAACGGCGGCAGATCATCACCCTGCCGCCGACCATCGCCAAGCTCACCGAGGTCAAACACCTGGTGCTCTACGGCAGCAACCTGGTGCGCATCCCGCCGGAGATCGGCGCGATGACCGGCCTGCGGCAGTTCACCCCTTACACCTCGCACCGCCTGCACTGGTTTCCGTACGAGCTGACCCGGTGCCGGCAGTTGAAGGGCAGCACGGTCAGCACCCGCTCGTTGTACGGCAACGTCAAGATCCGGCCACCGTTTCCTCCGCTTCAGCCGGGCAGGGAATCGACCCGCGATCTCGACATCAGCGATCTCGACCCCAGGGTGTGGGGCACCGACGCGATCCGGACGTGCAGTGTCTGTGGCCGGTCGATCGCAGCGGCCGGGCTCCACCAGGTCTGGATCTCTTTGCGGGTCGGAACTGATGTGCTACCTCTCCTGGTCAATGCCTGCTCGCTCGCCTGCATCGATGCTCTTCCGGTTCCCGCAGAGGGCTATGTGCCGACGCCGCACACCGGCGGACCCGGCATCGTCCAACCGCGCGCCGACTACGCGTAAGCGAGATCTGAGCTGACCTGGATCTTCGCGGGCAGGGCACGACGAGGGCACATGAGGGTGCGAGACGGCCGGAAACATCGAGAACCGGCGAGAGGCCGGACCGCAGGTCAGGTACCGCCCTGTGATGTCGGCCCAGGTCTCAGCCGCCGCCCTTGCTGAAGTGCTGGTAGTCCTCTACTCCCAGGAAGAGGACGCGCCGGGAGGATGTCACCGGCATCCGGTTGGATAAGGCGCATGACCGCTCACGACGTGGCCCGGCTGCTGCCCGATGTCCCGGTGCTCCACGACCTGTGCCGATCCATGGCGGTGCTGGAGGCCATCCTCAGCCCGGACTGGGAGAGCCGCTACCACTCCTTCGACGCGGCCTGGAGCCCCGGGGAGGAGATGGCCTCCATGTGCAACGGCTCCGGAGACGAGTACTCCATCCTCTTCTCGGCGGCGGGTGCCTACATCCGCGGCTTCACCCACGAGGCGGTGATGAGCCCGTACGGCAACGACGGGCCGTGGTCTGGGGTGCTCGACTCGGTCCCCGAGGTCTTCCGCCACTGCGTGACCGAGCCCGCGTTCTGCGACGAGGACGGCATGCCGGTCGTGACCGCCTGCCTGTGGCGCGAGACCGGCGACGACCGCTGGCGGGTAGGAGAGATCGACTACCCGGATGGCGCAAGCGATCCCGATGGAGCGTCGTACTTGTTCGCTCGGCTCGTCGACCCGTCGCCGGAGGCGTTCCGGCGGTTCGCCGAGGACTACTACGAGGTCCCGGTGGACCTGAAGGCGGTACAGCATGTCTACGCGCTCCGTCCGCTGACGCAGGCGGTGGTCACCGCGCTGAACGCCGACCTCACCGTGGAGGACCTCGCCGACGACCTCGCGGCGGCCCGGTACCCATCCGCCGCCGGCTGAGAAGACGGTGCCCCCGTAGGGTGATGGCCGTGCAACGACTTGCGCTCTTCGACCTGGACAACACGCTCGTGAATCTGGACGAGGCGTTCCGGACATGGGCCGCGGAGTTCGCCGACGGGTACGGCCTCGGGCGCGAGGGGGTTGACCGGCTCATCGCCCTCGATCAGGAGGGTTATCCGCATCGTGAGGTGTTCTTCGGCAAGGTCCGCGAGCGCTTCGCCCTATCCGAGACGGCTGACGAGCTGTGGAGCCGCTACCGCAAGCGCATGCCGTACCTGGTGCGCTGTCGGCCGGAGGTGATGGAAGGGCTGGCGCGGTTGCGCGCGGCCGGGTGGAAGGTGGCCATCGTCACCAACGGGACGGCGGACAACCAGCTCGGCAAGCTCCAGCGGACGGGACTGGCCGAGGCCGTCGACGCCTACGCGCTCTCGGGACTCGAAGGTATTCGCAAGCCGGATGTCGGCCTGTTCGAGATCGCCGCCCGGCGGTGCGGTATGGGTCTGTCCGGTGGGGGATGGATGGTTGGAGACCATCCCGTCAAGGACATCGGTGGGGGACGTGCCGCCGGCCTCCGCACGGTCTGGGTCCACCGAGGGGCGCGGCTGGAACAGGAGCACGAGGCGGACCACGTCGTCACGGACGTACTCCAGGCGATGGAGGTTCTGCACGGCGAGCGCTGGTCATCGCGAGGTGATCTGTAAGGAGCCGTTCAGCGCGGATCTACGTGTTAGCGGATGGGCGTTACCGTGTGTGGGTGACGTTCGTAAACGTTGTCCGGCCGGAGGGCGATGAGCCGTACCCGTGTCCGTGCTGTGGGTTCCTCACGCTGGAAGAGCGGGGCATGTACGAAATCTGCCCGGTGTGCTTCTGGGAGGACGACGGACAGGACGAGCACGATGCTGACGAGGTCCGCGGCGGTGCCAACCGTGGGTTGAGCCTCATCCGGGGACGGCGCAGCTTCGCCGCGTTCGGTGCGAGTCGCAGGCAGGATATCGGCAAGGTGCGTGAGCCTCTCCCGCACGAGCACCCAATCAATTGATCTTGCTAACGCGGATGCTGACAACAGCTCCGGACGGATCTGGACAACCGTGGACCGAGGGACCCCGTGAAGCCTGCCCGACGAGGCTCGGATGACAGCCGTGGACGGTCATGGACAGTCGTGATCTAACTCGTAATGAAGTGGTTCGGGCTCGACGCCGTCTTAATCAAAGAGCTGAACCTGCCCAGGCGGAGCATTGGGATTAGTGCCACGCGGTCATAGCCTTCCTGATCCTTGCGCCGACATCGACACCCGCCGCACGGATCACGCCAGAGTCCAGCTCCGTTACGTGTTGTGCTCGTGCGGACGAATATCAGTGATGATAGATGCCTTCATGCTGGATAGTGGCTGTCATGGGAAAGCTTCGCCCCGAGGAAAGATGGGTTTTGGCATGTCTCCAGGCTGCGTTGCCTGGGATGAATGTGCGTCAGCATGACGACGGTTCAGAGTCGGCCATGCACGACCTCAATCTGTTCTCTCAGGACGGGGCTCTCCGGGGAGCGGTGGAGATCAGCGCGGCAGCTGACGGAGACTCCATCGAGCTGTGGAAACTCGTAAATGGTCACGGGCGCCGTATCTACTCCAGCCTTGCTGGGGGATGGTTCCTGAGACTCCAGCCGTCGACACGTGTGAAGCCTCTTCTCCAGGCGCTACCCGCGCTGCTCGCTGGCTGGGAACAGCGGGGGATCCGGGAATTCTCCCGGTGGGACGGCAGCGACCCGACCTTCGCGCGGGCCTTCAAACTGGGCATCGTTGGTGCTGACCAGAGCGGCACTGATTTCCCTGGGAGTGTGTACTTCACCATCGAGCTGCCGCCCGACAAAGCGGGCGGGTTCGTCACCGATACTGGAGATGCCTTGGCTCAGTGGGTGGGCGACTGGCTGCGGGAGGTCGGGCAGGCGGATGTTCTCCGCAAGCTCGCCAAGTCCGGCGCGCCGCGCCGCCATGCCTTCGTTCTGTTCCCGGGCTTCACCACTGCCCCCTTCAAGGTGGCCGACTTGTTGATGCGAGATTCCGCGCCGCTTCCGACGGCCTCGCCAAGTCTTCCCGCCGAGGTGACAGACGTGTGGGCCATGAGCACTTGGGATTCTGGTGACGGGTTCTGGTGGTCGGCGGATGACGGCTGGGTCAGGTTCACGAAGGTCCTGTAGATCGACTTCTTGGAGATCGTCTCCGAGGACTGAGGTCACGTCCATGGAAGTGGTGTACAGCAGCCCCATACAGCAACACCGTCATACGCGACCGCGCACTACCGACTAGCATCCTCTGCTTCATCTGGGCGAAGCTCCGCTGACAGAGCATGCGCCCTTCCCTACGGATCAGAAGGTCCCATGGGTTGGGGGATTCAGAGCTCACCGAAGCCGGCGTTTCTGGTTGGATCCTCGATGGCCACTATCAGGTCGACCTAAATATTTATTTCTAAGGTTCCGTAATCCTGGAACTCGCACAGGTGGGCCACATATTAAGTATCGGTTATGCAATAATGCCCATTTTGGGAAGATTGAGAAGTTATTTATATTTAGGGATTTTTTGCGCATTGGGAGGAGTCGTTTGTGTATCGATTGAAAATTGCAGGATGAGTTGATCTCTCTGAGGTGCATAACCTGCTTGTCCCTACTAGATCCGCAGGTGAGCCCATGAGTGAGCAGTCGGCACAGGCGATCGTCGGTGAAGAGCAGGCCTTCGCCCCTCCCGGTACCACGAAAAAGACTGACAGCTCCGGCGGCAAGAAGCCTCCTGCCGCGCGGACGGTTCCCAAGTGGGAGACCGACGCGCGAGACCGGGTCCGGACGGCCGTGCGCCGCTACTCCAAGCCGCTGGCCGATCTGGTGGCCCGTGACGCCAACGAAGGAGACACACGGCTTCTGATCACGGACTTCCTGTGCGAAGGGCTGGGCTACGACAAGTACGAGGACCTCACCACCGAGTACCAGGTCAAGGGCGAGTTCGCCGACTACGGCATCCGCATCGACAAGCAACTGGTCGCCTTCATCGAGGTGAAGCGATGCAGCCAGAAGCTCAACACCAAGCACCTGCGCCAGGTGCAGATGTACGCCGTCAACGAAGGCGTCGAGTGGATGATCCTATCCAACGGACAGGTCTGGCAGGCCTACCACATGACCGCCGGCCTTCCTGTGGTCATCGATCTTGCCCTTGAGGTGGACCTTCTCGGAGACGCCAGCTTGGCCACCAAGGCCGACGGCCTCTTCTACCTGACCAAGGAGGCGTTCAAGCGCCGACTGATGGATGACCTGTGGAGGGCCCGCGCCGCGACGTCGCCGAAGTCCTTGGCGCAGGTGCTTCTGTCAGAAGTGGTGGTCGATGCCGTGCGCAAGGAGCTTCGACGTCAGACGAGCTACAACGCCGACTCTGCCGAGATTCACCGCGCTTTGCGTGATGAGGTCCTGCGAGCGGAGATCTTGTCCTGACCGTAGACGCCTCGGATAAGCGCCCCGAATGGCCTGGCCGGTTCGGGGCGCTCCATCATCCGTCGGCCCTTCAGCGACAGCAGCGCTGACAGCAACGTCCCCACACGCGAACTCACCCCGGCTACCGTCCACCACCCTCTGACCATGGCGTCCGCTGCCCGACTAGGGCGATCGCTCCGCCTGAAAAGCGGGAGGTCATGCTGCCGTGCAGTTTCTAATGTCGGGGACTGGCAGCTCGGCGCTCCAGGTTGGTTTACCGCCAGATGAAGCAGTGAGCGTGGAGAGCACGCACGGGGTACGAGGGGGGCGATTAAGCAAGCCGTATGAGATTCTGTCATCAAGTTTCAGTAAGTCAGCTTGAGTAGACTGGCATCTCTTTCTGCGCTCTTCTAGCGTGCGTTTCCTTAGCCCATTGCCGAATTGTTCTCATGGGTATCAAGCGGCGGCGCGCCGCGCCGCCGCACGGCCCGCCGCCCGCCAGCCGTCCGGGCATGCGGCCTGGAGGCCGGT